>CAVDDP010000089.1:0-8623 GCA_963607695.1 Hallerella sp. | reverse complement strand
TGGAGTTATGTATATCGTCAATCTTGTACAGGTAGCGTGTGTTGCGTTTTGCTCTTCCCTGCGCGACGGCGTGGTGGCGCGCGGCGGTGCGGTGCGGAGGTGGAACGGTGCGGAGGTGCAGCGGTGCGGTAGCGCGTGGCACAGCTGAGGTGCTGTAGCTCTAACAAAACACAAAAACTTCAACATTCGTAAAAATTTTTCTTGACCTGGGCATGCTGCGGGCATATCATACAAATTCGCGTATTTTTACCCGTACCGATGTTTCAAGGGGTGGGGAACCCCGCGTAAACAAGGAAGGAAAAAGCACTGTGACCAGGAATTATAGAACCCGCAGAAGCTTTGCGAAGATTCCCGACGTAATGGACGTCCCGAATTTGATCGCAATCCAAACGGAAAGCTTTGAGTGGTTCAAGACGGAAGGCATTAAGCAAGCATTTGCCGACATTGCCCCCATTGAGAACAACGCAAAGACACTCCGCATTGAATTTGGCGAACATCATTTTGGTGAGCCAAAGTATGGCGTAGACGAATGCAAGGAAAAGGATGTTTCCTATCAGGCTCCTTTGTTTGTTGACATTCGTTTCGTTAATCTTGAAACCGGCGAATTGAAAGAGCAGAACGTCTTTTTGGGCGATTTTCCTCAGATGACCCGCCGCGGCACCTTTATCATCAACGGCACCGAGCGTGTTGTTGTTTCTCAGTTGGTGCGCAGCCCGGGCGTTTATTTCTCGGTTGACCGCGATAAAACATCCGACAAGCTTATCTATAATGCAAAGGTTATCCCAAGCCGTGGTGCCTGGCTGGAATTTGAAACAGACAAGCGCGACGTGCTTTCCGTGCGTATTGACCGCAAGCGCAAGCAGCCTGCAACGCTGCTTCTTCGTGCTTTGGGCGTTGCTGAAACACGCGATGAAATCATTGAGCTTTTGGGTAGCAATGACATGGTGCTTCGCACGCTTGAGCGTGACCCCGCCACCACAAAGGATGAAGCGCTTATTGAGCTGTACAAGCGCTATAGGCCCGGTGAGCCGCCAACTATTGACTCTGCTCGCGCTACGCTTGAAGGCTTGTTCTTTAGCCCTCAGCGCTATGACCTGGCAAAAGTTGGTCGCTATAAAATTAACAAGAAGCTTGGCTTTGACCCCGAGAACAATGCCTCTACCTTAACGGAAGAAGACATTGTGAAATCCATGCAATACATTGTGGCATTACATGAAGGTGCAGAAGGCGTTACCACCGACGACATTGACCACTTTGGTAACCGTCGTATTCGCACGGTGGGTGAGCTCATTCAAAACCAGTTCCGCATTGGCTTAACCCGCATGGAGCGCAACGCTCGTGAGCGCATGAACACCCAGGATGCAAGCGAAATTACGCCGCAATCGCTGGTGAACATTCGCCCGGTTGTTGCTTCTATCAAAGAGTTCTTTGGTTCTTCGCAGTTATCGCAGTTCATGGACCAGGCAAACCCCGCTGCTGGCATTACGCACAAGCGCCGCTTGAGCGCTTTGGGCCCGGGCGGCTTGTCTCGTGAGCGCGCCGGCTTTGAAGTTCGCGACGTTCATACCAGCCACTATGGTCGTATGTGCCCCATTGAAACCCCTGAAGGTCCAAACATTGGTCTGATTGGTTCGCTGGCAACGTATGCACGCGTGAACCCTTATGGCTTCATTGAAACGCCGTACAGGCGCGTGATTGACGGCAAGGTAACCGACGACGTTGATTACCTAACCGCCGATGAAGAAGAAAACTACACCATTGCTCAGGCAAACGCAGCGTTTGACCCCGAGACACGTGAATTTGGCTCGCGCGATGCAAATGGCACGTTTGTACCTGCCACCAAAGTTTTGTGCCGCACGAAGAACTCCTCGGGTGTGTTTGGCGACCCTGCAGAAGTTTCTCCCAGCCAGGTGAATTACATGGACGTTTCCCCTCGTCAGATGACCTCTGTCGCAACGTCATTGATTCCCTTCCTTGAGCACGACGACGCAAACCGCGCCCTGATGGGCTCCAACATGCAGCGCCAGGCAGTGCCGCTGCTGCGTCCTTCTGCTCCGTTGGTTGGTACGGGCATTGAACATCGTATTGCGGTTGACTCGGGCGAAATTCTGATTGCACAAAACCCCGGCGTGGTTGACTACGTTGACGGTATGACCATTACCATTTTGACCGACGACGGCGAATACGACGAATACCTGATTCCTAAGTTCCAGCGCTCGAACCAAAGTGGCTGCATTAACCACAAGCCCATTGTTCAAAAGGGCGACATTGTTGCCGCGGGCGACGTTTTGGCAGATGGCCCAAGCTGCGATGGCGCAGAACTTGCCTTAGGCCAGAACCTGATGATTGCCTATATGCCATGGGAAGGGTACAACTACGAAGACGCTATCATTCTGTCTGAGCGCGTTGTGTCCGAAGATTTGCTTACTTCTATTCACATTCATGAGTACGAACTTGACGCGCGTGACACCAAGTTGGGCGCCGAAGAAATTACCCGCGAAATTCCTAACGTGGGCGACGACATGACCGTGAACCTGGATGCCGATGGCATCATTCGCGTGGGCGCAGAAGTGCACCCCGGCGATGTTCTGGTAGGCAAGGTTACCCCGAAAGGCGAAACAGAACTTACCGCTGAAGAGCGCTTATTGCGTGCAATCTTTGGCGAAAAGGCACGTGAAGTGCGTGACACTTCCCTGAAGGTGCCTCATGGCTCGGGTGGCCGCGTTATTGGCATTTACCGCCAATCCCGCGACCGTGGCGACGAGCTGGCTCCGGGCGTAAATGAGCTGGTGCGCGTTTTTGTTGCCCAGAAACGTAAGATTCAACAGGGCGACAAGTTGTCTGGTCGTCATGGTAACAAGGGTGTTATTTCCCGCATTCTTCCGGTGGAAGATATGCCGTATTTGGCAGATGGTACGCCTATCGACGTTATTTTGAACCCGCTGGGTGTTCCTTCTCGTATGAATGTTGGCCAGTTGCTTGAGAACCACCTGGGCTGGGCCGCGAAGTGGGGCTGGTCGGATGATCCGAACTGCACCGAGCCGGTGGAAGGCCCCATGTACGTTGCAACGCCGGTATTCGACGGCGCAACCGAGCAGGAAATTTCGGCATGCATTCAGGCTGCTAACCGCAACTTGATTAACATGAACCACGCAAAATACGGCGACAAAGCGCGCGACGAATTTGTTCCGCAGCTTTCAGAAACCGGTAAGACCTGGCTGTTTGACGGCCGCACGGGCGAAAAGTTCCGCGAGCCCATTACCGTTGGTCAAACCTACATTCTGAAGTTGGGTCACCTGGTTGACGACAAGATTCACGCCCGCTCAACCGGCCCTTACAGCTTAATTACGCAGCAGCCTTTGGGCGGCAAGGCGCAATTCGGCGGCCAGCGCTTCGGCGAAATGGAAGTGTGGGCGCTGTATGCTTACGGCGCATCGAACGTGCTGCAAGAGATTCTTACCATCAAGTCCGACGACACGGCAGGCCGTGTGAAGTCGTACGAGGCCATTGTGAAGGGCGAAAACCTTCCCGATGCTGAAGTTCCTGAATCGTTTAAGGTTCTTATTAAGGAAATGCAGGCGCTGTGCTTGAACGTTGAGCTTTTGGGCGAAGGCAAAGACCGCTTTGAGGCGCAGGCGCATCGCCAAGAGAGCGCTGACCAGCAAATTCTGGACACACTAACCGCCGACGCAAAGAAGGCAGATAAAGAAGAAGAAAGCGCGATTGACGATATCGCTGCTGGATTGGATGAACTTATGGGCGATTTGAACATCGGAAACGATGCAAGCGACCTTATTGGTGAAGGGGAGGAGCTGTAATGACAACTGAATTTGACGTTAACAACTTCGATGCCCTTCGTATTTCCGTTGCCAGCGCAGAAGACGTACGCAGCTGGTCTCGTGGCGAAGTAAAAGAGCCCGAAACCATTAATTACCGCACGTTGAAGCCGGTAAAAGACGGCTTGTTCTGCGAAAAGATTTTTGGCCCTACAAAAGACTGGGAATGCGCCTGCGGCAAGTACAAGCGTGTGCGCTTCAAAAATATTGTATGCGAAGTGTGCGGCGTTGAAGTTACCCGCTCCAAGGTGCGCCGCGAGCGCATGGGTCACATTGAGCTTGCCACGCCGGTAAGCCACATTTGGTACTTCAAGGGTTCTCCTTCGCGCATGGGCTATTTGCTGGACATTCCGCCCAAAGAGCTGGAGAAAGTGCTGTACTTTGCAAGCTCCATTATCACTTCGGTTGATGAGGAAGCTCGTGAAGAAGACGAAGAGATGCTGCGCGATGAGTTGGCGGCAGACCTGGAAGAGCTTGATGCAGAGCGCGATCGCCTGATTGAGACCACGCGCCGCTTGTCCACGGAATACGTGCCTGATGAGGACGAATTTGTGGACGAAGTTGACGAAGACGAGCGCATGTCTCCTGAAGAAGTTGAAGAAGAGATTCAAGACATTCGCGATGAGTACGCCGAGCGCAAGGTACTGCGTGAAGATGCGTTTAACGAGTTTATGCGCATTGTTCCCAAGCAGCTTATTTCTGATGAAGCGCTGTATCGCGAAATGCGTTTGAACTACAAAGATTACTTCACCGGTGGCATGGGTGCCGAGGCTATTCGCGATTTGCTTGAGGCCATTGACCTGGACAAAACCGCTGAAGAGCTTACCGACATCATTGAAAACGGCAAAGGTCAAAAGCGTGCGAAAGCTATTAAGCGCCTGAAAGTGGTAGACGCTTTCATTAAGTCTGACAACAAGCCAACCGACATGATCTTAGACGTTATTCCGGTTATTCCGCCGGAATTGCGCCCCATGGTTCAGCTGGACGGCGGCCGTTTTGCAACCTCTGATCTGAACGATTTGTATCGTCGTGTGATTAACCGCAACAACCGCCTGAAGCGCTTGCTGGACTTAGGCGCACCCGAGATTATTGTGAACAACGAAAAGCGTATGCTTCAGGAAGCCGTTGACTCGTTGTTTGACAATGGTCGCCGTGGCCGCCCCGTTTCTGGTCCTTCCAACCGCCCGCTGAAGTCACTCTCTGACATGCTGAAAGGCAAGCAGGGCCGTTTCCGTCAGAACTTGCTGGGTAAGCGTGTTGACTATTCCGGCCGTTCCGTAATTGTTGTTGGTCCTACCTTGAAGTTGCATCAATGCGGCTTGCCTTCGCAAATGGCATTGGAATTGTTCAAGCCATTTGTTATGAAGCGCCTGGTAGAGCTTGAATTAGCGAACAACATTAAAGCGGCAAAACGCGCGGTAGACCGTGGCGCCAGCTATGTATGGGATATTTTGGAAGAAGTTATTACCGAACACCCCGTATTGCTGAACCGCGCTCCTACCTTGCACCGTTTGGGCATTCAGGCCTTTGAGCCCGTTTTGGTTGAAGGCAAGGCTTTGAAGTTGCATCCGCTGGTTTGCACCGCCTTTAACGCCGACTTCGACGGCGACCAAATGGCTGTGCACGTGCCGCTGGGTGTAGAGGCTCAGGCTGAAGCGCGTATGCTTATGCTTTCCGCTAACAACATTAAGTCTCCTGCTCATGGTCACCCGCTTACGGTACCTACGCAAGACATGATTATTGGTTTGTACTACTTAACCGCCGCGCGCGATGGATTCCCGGGTGAAGGCCGCGTATTCATTGACCTGGACGACGCTTATAACACGTATGAGGCGCGTGCTGATCTTGACCTTCAGGCAAAGATTATTGTTCGCTTGCCTAAAGACATGACCATTGCCACTGCTCACAAGCAGTACGAATACCACAAGGCGGGCGAGCGCATTGAGACCACTGTTGGCCGCATTGTGTTCAATAAAATTCTGCCCGACGACTTTGAGTTCTTGAACTACGGCATGGACAAGAGCCAGGTAACCATTTTGGTAGAGGAAGTTACCAACCGTTACCCGCTCTCTGAAGTTCCCGCAATTCTGGACGGCTTGAAGGCTGCTGGCTTCCACTACGCAACGCGTGCTGGCGTTACCGTTTCTGTTTACGACGCCACCATTCCTCCGGCGAAAGTGGAAATTCTGGCCGATGCCGATGCTCAGGTTGCCACTATTGAAGAGGAATACGAGATGGGCTTGATGAGCGACGAAGAGCGTCGTAAGCAGGTCATTTCCGTTTGGGAAACCACAACCGATGTTGTGGGTAATGCCATGAACGACAACTTCGACCGCTTCAACCCCATTTACATGATGGCGCACTCTGGTGCTCGTGGTAACATGAAGCAAATTCGCCAGCTTGCTGGTATGCGTGGCCTGATGGCAGACCCGAAAGGCGAATACATTGAGATTCCTATTAAGGCAAACTTCCGCGAGGGCTTGTCGGTTTTGGAATACTTCACGTCTACCCATGGTGCTCGTAAGGGTTTGGCAGACACCGCTTTGCGTACCGCCGACTCTGGTTATTTGACGCGTCGTTTGGTTGACGTTGCGCAAGACGTTATTATTCGCGAGCATGATTGCGGCACCACCGATGGTGTTGACTACGCGTTGCGCGATAGCAAAGGAAAGGCTGATAGCAACCTGGTTGGCCGTGCCGTGATTGATGATGTGTACGCGAAAGACGGCTCACTCATTATTGCTGCAGGCGATTTCATTAACAGCACCGATCAAGTAGAGCAAATGCTTGAGGCGGGCTTTGAATCGGTTATGGTTCGCACCATTATGACGTGCCATGCAGAACATGGTGTTTGCCAGAAGTGCTATGGCTGGGATCTTGCCACGGCGCGCCCCGTTTCCATTGGTACCGCAGTTGGCATTATCGCAGCTCAGTCCATTGGTGAACCGGGTACGCAGTTAACCATGAGAACGTTCCACACCGGCGGCGTTGCCGGCGGCGACATTACCGGCGGTCTTCCGCGTGTTCAAGAGCTCTTTGAAGCGCGCAAGCCCAAGGGTTTGGCTGTTCTTGCCGAGATTTCCGGTACCTTGCAGGTAACGGGCGACAAGCAAACCAAAACCATTACTATTCATGATCAGGAAGGAAACTTCCGTGAATACGTAGTGCCTGCTCGTGCCCAGTTAATGCAGGGTTTGTCTGATGGCGACGAAGTGGTTATTGGCCAGCAAATCACCCGTGGTTCGGTGAACCCGCACGATCTGCTTCGCCTGACTGACCCCAACACCACGTTGCGCTACATTGTGACTCAGGTTCAGGATGTTTACGTGAGCCAGGGTGTAGAAATTAACGACAAGCACATTGAAGTTATTGCACGTCAGATGCTTCGCAAGATTGTTGTTCAAGAAGCGGGCGATTCTGATTTGATGCCGGGCAAGCAAATGAACCGCTTTGAGTTCCAAAACATTGCGGACGCGCTTATTGCCGAAGGAAAGCAGCCCCCTGTTGGCCAGCCGTTGCTTTTGGGTATTACGAAGGCATCTTTGGCAACCGATTCCTGGGTTTCGGCTGCATCGTTCCAAGAGACCACCAAGGTTTTGACCGATGCCGCTATGGAAGGCAAGACCGACCACTTAATGGGCTTGAAGGAAAACGTTGTTATGGGCAAGCCTATTCCTGCTGGTACTGGCCTTTTGCGCTACCGCAAGACCGGTCTTACGTACAAGGGTGTTCCTGTTAAGAAGGAAGACGGAAACCAGCTGCCCGATTACGCTCCGGAAATGCTTACGGAAATTGAAGAGCTTTTGCCCAAGCAAGAAGAGTGGCAAGTGGACGAAGATGGCTATTTGGCATCGGGTTCGGGCTTGAGCAGCTTCTTGAATGGCTATGGTTCGTTTGGCCGCCGCATTCAGCTTTCGGAAGAAGAAGGCCGCTTGTACATCTTTGATGACCTGGGTGTTTCTCAACGCTGGGCAAACAAGTTCAGCGAGGCGGGTATTGAAACCGTTTCTGACCTGGTAGGCAGAACAGAAGAAGATTTGCTGCGCATTGAAGGCATTGGAAGCAAAGCTATTGAAGAGCTGGAAGATGGCTTGAAAGCGCGCGATTTGATGTACGTTATTGAGAACGACTTAACTGCTTCCAAAGACGACATGAGTCAGCTTTTGGATATGGTGTTCTCGCCCGACGATACCATTTTGCTGGGCGGCGATACCTTGCCAACCTACGATTACAGCGACGAAGACATGCTGGGTGAAGCCTTGCCACCGCGCACGTATCGTAGAAACCCTGAAGAGCTTGATGCTTTGCTGGGTGGCTTAAACAGTTTGTCATCGATGGGCTTTGACTTCACCGATGATCAGCCTGCAGAAGACGAATCTTCTAGCGCACAAGATGACGAACAATAGTAACAATTACAACAGCGGCGCGTCGCAAGATGCGCCGCTGCGGCATGTTGCCCGCTCGGGTGATGTGCCACAGCAGGGCAGCACCAACGCCCGCACGGGTGCTGCGTCGCAGCAGCGTGCGGCTCAGCAACGTGCGGCTCAGCAGGGCTCGGCGCCGCAGCAACAAAATGCGCAACAACGTGCGGCACAACAGCAGCGCATGGCACAACAACGTGCAACGCAACAACGCGCGGCACATAGCGCTTCGCAGCAGCGCAGTTCTCAGCCGTTACAGCAGCAACGCGCAGCCCGCGGCGCTGCAAATCAGCAGCCGCGCGGCGCACATGGCGCAGCGGCACAGCAGCAGCGAACACAATACAACGCTTCGCCGCAGTCGCAGCC
>CAVDDP010000088.1:0-8767 GCA_963607695.1 Hallerella sp. | reverse complement strand
CAATGGGTTGGTAAAGCCATTTTGCTGGTAGATCTTGATGCGTTCTATGCTTCGGTAGAGCAGCTTGACCACCCTGAATGGCGTGGCAAGCCGGTTGTTGTGGGGTCTCCTTCTACAGAGCGCGGTGTTGTTTCTACCGCATCGTATGAAGCACGTGCTTTTGGCGTGCGCAGCGCCATGGCATCTTCTGTTGCGGAAAAATTATGCCCCCAGGCAGTGTGGGCGTACCCGCGCCCGCACCGCTATAAAGAGCTCTCAGATACCGTTATGTCATTTTTGTTCGATGAATCGCCGCTGGTACAGCAAGTAAGCATTGATGAAGCATTTGTAGATGTAACACCAACGCGGGTAAATAAAGAGCATCCCGCTTCGGTGGCGCAACGCATTCAGGCGCGGGTGGCGGAGCTAGGCATTAGTTGCTCCATTGGAGTTGCTACTACCAAAACAGTGGCAAAAATTGCATCTGAACAGGGAAAACCAAAAGGGCTAACGGTGGTGTATCCCGGCAGCGAAGAGTCTTTCTTGCGCGATTTACCAGTGCGTGAAATGAGCGGTATAGGTAGTGCTTCCGTTGAAATTCTTCACCGTTTTGGCATTAAAACCTTAGGGCAGCTTGCCCGTGCTGATGATTCGCTTTTGAAAAAGGTGTTTGGTAAAAATGCGGAAACATTTCGCCAGCGTGCTTTGGGGCAAGAATGTGCTTGTGTTGAAACCGAACGCGTAGTGAAATCAATTTCGCATGAAACAAGCTTTACCCAAGATGCAACCAGCGAAAAAGAGCTTACCACCACGCTTTTTGCACTTTCGGAAAAAGTGGGAAAGCGGCTTCGGAAAAAGAACCTGATGGGTTCAACGGTAACGGTAAAGCTTCGTTTTTCCGATAGAATAATTCATACAGCGCAGGAAAAATTAGAACTTCCTACGAACAATGAACTGGTGTTTTGGCCAAGTGCGGTGAATTTGCTTAAAACGCTGTGGATGCCAGGAACCCCGGTACGTTTGATAGGTGTTGCAATAAGTGGGCTTTCGGAGCTTGAAAGCAAAGAAGAGGTTCCTTTTAAAGGTGAGCTGGTACAAGCGTCGCTTTTTGATGATTTAGAATGCACGCATGATGGCGAACGACCGACTTCTCTTACCGAACAAAAACGAAAAAAGCTTCAAAGCCTGGTAAATTTATCTGATCAGGTAAATAACAGATTTGGTGAAGGCGCGCTTATGTACGGGCGCCTTCACCAAAAAGAAGATACAAGCGATAGGTACTAAGAGTGTGTTAACACAAATAAGGCGCGCTGCTGGTAAAGCAAGCACGCCTTGCAAAGGTAATCGCGTTTCTTACAAGTTTAGGCGCGTGGTTTGCAGGGATAGCAAACAACCAGCAATCCAGGGCCGGTGTGAGCGCCCACAACCGGGTCAAGCAGCTCAACGAAGAAATGCTTGACGCCATATTTTTCAGCTAGTTCATTTTTAAGCCATTCGGCATCTTTCGGGCTATCGGCATGGGCAATACATACAACGTAATCGTCGTCAATTTCGCTGTGGTTTTCGCCAAAATGCTTTATCAAAGCCTGCATGCTCTTTTTACGCCCGCGCACTTTTTCAATGGGCGTCAAAACACCCTGGGGGCTTACCGTTAACACAGGCTTTACGTTAAGCAGTGTGCCCACGGTAGCGCTTGTTTTAGAAACGCGCCCGCCGCGCAGCAAATATTGCAAATCTTCAACGGTAAACCAGTGATCAACGCACAGTTGATTGTTGCGCACCCATTGTTCAACTTCTTCAAGACCAGCACCTTTTTGTTTCATGCGGCAGGCGTAATACACCAAAAGGCCTTGCCCGCCTGCAGCGGTTAAGGTGTCAATGGGTACCAGTTTGCGCTCGGGGTGCTCTTCGGCAAGCTGGTTCATGATAGAGCTTACTGATTCATAGGTGCCTGAAATTGCACTGTCAAAACCAATGTAGAGCAGGTCGTTTCCATCTTCAACAAGCTTGGTAAGCGTATCACGCGTATCGGAAGGGTTGGGAAGTGAGGTTGAATAAACGGTGCCATTTCTCATGTTGTTATAAAAAGCTACTAAATCAAAGTTTTCATCAAACACATCAATGGGCGTTTGAACACCTGTTGCGGTGTCCATGTACGAAAGTGGAAGAATGGTTAAGCCAAATTCTTTGATGAGCTCAAGTGGCAACGTGGCACTTGAATCGGTAACAATTTGATACGACACGATAGTTCCTTTGTTAGAGTTGTATACAAACGAATGCATTCTAGCAATTTCTTGCAATAGGGGGCGCAATCCTGCGCTGATATTTCTAAATTTTCGTAATTTGGTTAAGAAATTATTGGCCTTTTGCAGACATTACGCGTAAGCGGCACATTTTCCTCTATAATTAGCAAGATTGTGTCTAGAACAACCGGGAAAGAAACGCAAACCCCGCGATTGGAAACCTGCGAAAAGAGGATTGACCTACATGGCAAGTTACAAAAAAACAATGAATATGTTTCAGGCATCGTTTCCTATGAAAGCCGATTTGCCCATCAATGAGCCAAAGCGTTTGCAAAAATGGGAAGACATGCAGCTTTATTGGAAGGTGCTTGAGAAGAATAAAGATGGCAAGCCGTTTGTTTTGCACGACGGCCCTCCGTATGCAAATGGTCCTATTCACGTAGGGCATGCTTTCAATAAAATTTTGAAAGATTTTGTGATCAAGTCGCATGCTCAGCGCGGCTACTATACCCCCTATGTTCCCGGTTGGGATTGCCATGGGCAACCCATTGAGCACATGGTAGAAACAACGCTTGGCAAAGAAAAAATGGCACAGATTAGCCAGCCCGAGCTGCGCAAACTTTGCCATGAGTGGGCAACGAAATATGTGGGAGTGCAGCGCGAAGGCTTTAAACGCTTAGGCGTGAATGCCGATTGGGAGCATCCGTATTTAACGTACCATCATAATTTTGAAACGGCCGACGTTGAAATCTTTAAGGAAATGTATCTGAACGGCAGCGTATACCGCGGGCGTAAACCCATCCATTGGTGTTCGAACTGCCACACTGCTCTTGCCGAAGCAGAAATTGAATATGGCGATGAAGTTTCCCCTTCCATTTACGTGAAGTTCTATTTCCCGGAAATGCCTGAAGCATTCCGTGCTGCGGCAAGTGCTGCAGGCATGGCAGATGCGCCCAGTGCGGTGGTTATTTGGACCACCACGCCGTGGACGCTCCCGGCCAACCAGGCGGTAAGCCTTGCCCCCGATGCCAGCTATGTTGTTGCTATAGTTAACGGAGAGCTCCTTGTTTTTGCCGAAGAGCTTGCGCATGACGTTATTGAAGTTGCCGGCTGGGAAGATGTTCAATTTTTGCAGGAGAACGGCAAGAAGCTTACGTTTGTGGGAACTGCTTTGAACGGTTGCGTGTATACGCACCCCGTTTGCGATGGCGAAACAGGCGTTATCATCTGCGGCAACCATGTTACGCTTGATACCGGCACCGGTGCTGTTCACACTGCCCCTGGTCATGGTGTTGATGACTACAAGGTATGCCAGTTCAATGGCATTAAAGACATTAAGATGCCGGTGGATGATGAAGGCCGTTTTTATGCGGGCACCTGCCGCTGGGAAGGCATGACAACCGACGAAGCGAACCCCAAGATAATAGAGTGGCTATCTGAACAGGGCTCCTTGATTGCACACGTGGATATCAATCACAGCTACCCGCATTGCTGGCGCTGCCACCAGCCCGTTATTTTCCGCGCCACCACCCAATGGTTTGTTTCCATGGATGACACGGGCTTGCGCGACAAAGCAGTTGATGCCATTGAAAACCAGGTAACGTGGATTCCTGAATGGTCTCACAATCGCATTGGCGCTATGGTTTCCGAGCGCCCTGACTGGTGTATTTCCCGCCAGCGCAGCTGGGGTGTTCCTATTCCCGTTTTTTCGTGTGCCGATTGCGGTGAAATTGTGGCAAATGAGGAAAGCTTTGACGCTGTTATTGATTTGTTTGATAAGGAAGGCGCCGATGCGTGGTTTATTCGCAAGCCTTCTGAGTATTTGCCGGAAAGTGTGTGCTGCCCGAAATGCGGTAGCCATAACCTGCAACCCGAAAAAGATATTTTGGATGTATGGTGGGAAAGCGGCGTTTCGCACGTTGGTGTATTGAAACACCGTGCGAATGAAGGTCTTACCTGGCCTGCTGATATGTATCTGGAAGGTTCTGACCAGCATCGCGGATGGTTCCAAAGCTCGCTTCTTACCAGCGTGGGCGCGTATGGAAAGCCCCCTTACAAAAGCGTTATGCATTGCGGTTTTGTAGTGGATGAAAATGGCGAAAAAATGTCAAAGTCTAAGGGAAATGGCGTAGACCCGGCAGACATTTGCAACAAGTTTGGTGCCGATGTTTTGCGTTTGTGGGTAGCTTCCGTTGACTTTAGCCACGATGTTCGTTTGGGCGATAACATTATCAAGCAAGTTTCCGATGCGTACCGTAAATTCCGCAACTCGTTGCGCTTTATGCTAAGTAACGTGGTGGATTTTGATGATGAAAAAGATGCTGTTACCAGCTGGGATGCTCTTGAGCCTATTGATCAGTATATGATGGTGAAAACAGCGCGTTTTCTTGATGACGTAACCGCTGCTTACGATGAATACGCATTCAATAGCGTGTATCGTTTGGCGTACGATTTTATTAATGACACCTCTGCGGTGTATATGGATGTTATTAAAGATCGCCTTTATTCAGAAGCAGCGGCATCACCAAGGCGTCGCGCCGCACAAACCGTGCTTATGAATGTTATTGAGGTGCTGGTAAGAGTGCTAAGCCCCATTTTGACGTTTACCACCGATGAAGTTTGGGAGAGTTATCCGGAAGCAGCACTTAAGCGTGCTGGCCGCCCGGAAAGCGTTCAACTTGCCGGCTGGCCTACGCATGACTCTTTTGTTCCTGCATTACCGCAGGATGAAGGCGCTTTTCTTGATAACTTTGAGAAAGTGCTTGAGGTGCGCGATGTTGTTACGAAAGAACTTGAGAATGCGCGCGTTGCTAAAGTGATTAACAAAAGCCAAGAGGCTGCTTTGAGTGTTGTGGTGCCTGAAGAGCTGCTTGAAGTATTGAAAGCTTATGACCAGTCTGTTTATACGGAGCTATTCATTGTTTCTTCAGTTACGTTTGAAAGTGGTTCAGAAATTTCTGCCAAGGTAACGGTTGCGCAAGGGGAAAAATGCCCCCGTTGCTGGAACGTTACTACACTTGGCGGCAATGCGAAGTATCCGGGTGTTTGCAAGCGCTGCGGCAATGTTTTAGAGCAGTTGGGCTACGTTGAAGAGTAAGGTTAGCCTTTGACTTTTTCTTCTGAACAAAAAAACGCTACCTCTAAGGTAAAGGTCTCTCTGAGCCGTCGCACTGCGGCGGCTCTGTTTGCTGGTATTGCCTTGGTGTGGATTGTGCTTGACATGCTTACCAAAGCATATTTCAACAGCGGCGCGTTTTACGTAGGGCAGCAAATTGCCGGGCCTTTTCTTGGCATCTTTGAGTTTTTATTGGTTCACAACACCGGTGCTGCCTGGGGTATTTTTGGCGATTCCACCTTTGCCCTTGGTGTGTTTTCTGTTTTCATGTGTGCGGCAATTTTGGCGTTTTTTGTGTGGCTAAGTAAGAGCGTTTCTGCTTTTGAAGTGGTGGGGCTTGCTCTTGTTTTTGCAGGGGGTATAGGAAACGCCATCGATAGATTTACGCTGGGTTACGTGGTAGATTTTATTAACGTTTGCTTTATTCAGTTCCCTGTTTTCAATATTGCCGATATTGGCGTGACCTGCGGCGTTGTTATCTTTTTGGTGAGCTTTTTGCTGGGCGAGCGCTATCCACGCGAAGATGCGGATAAGGGCGAAGAGATTCTATGCGAGGTGTCAGATATACCCTTTGAAGAAGTGTCTCAAGTGTCTTCCTGCGACGCGGTTCAAGAACCAACGCGTGAGGTGCCTCATGAGTAAATCGTTCTCGTTTCGTGCCGGTGCGGGTGATGCGGGTAAGCGCCTTGATGTTGCCCTTGCAGAACATGGTGCCTATGCAAGCAGAAGTGCTGCAGCACGCGCTTGCGAGCAGGGTCTTGTTTTAGTAAACGGTAAAGCTGCTACCAAAAAACAACTTGTTGCGGCAAACGACTTTATCTATTACGAAGTTGAAGAGGAACAAGTCTATGCTTTGTACGGGCAGGAAATTCCCCTGGATATTCGCTTTGAAGATAACGATTTGCTTGTTATATCAAAGCAGGCGGGGCTTGTGTGTCACCCTTCCGTCGATCATTTTGAAGGCACGCTGGTAAATGCGCTTATCAATCATTGCGGCGCAGATCACTTATGTAATGTACAAGGCGAAGACGACCGGCTTGGCATTGTACACCGGCTTGATATGGACACCAGTGGCTTGATGCTTGCTGCAAAAACAAATGAAGCAGGTCAAGCGCTTATGGAGGCCATTCAAGAACGTTCTGTTGACCGTCATTACTTAGCGCTGGTTCATGGCAGAATTGCTCATGATACGGGTATGATAGATGCGCCTATTGCGCGCCATGCAACCGAGCGTATGCGCATGGCCATTCGTGATGTTGAATCTGCTCGGGATGCTCTTACCACGTTTCGCGTGCTTGAGCGTTTTGAAGCGGGTAAAAATGACGATGGCTATACCCTTATTGACTGCAAGCTTTTTACGGGGCGTACGCATCAAATTCGCGTTCATATGGAATACACACGACACCCTTTAGTGGGAGACCCGCTTTATACCAGCCACGCACCGCGGCACACAAGCGCAACATTGGGGCTTACGCGGCAATTTCTCCATTCATTTCATGTGGCTTTTGAGCATCCTTTAACCGGTGAGCATCTTGAATTTGAAGATCAGCTTCCTTTAGATTTGAAGCAGGTTTTAGAGGAGCTTTCCGATAGAAGCGCTGGTCGCACTCAGGCGGGGTTAGAACTTTTTGAACGCTTAGCGGCTGCCCCCATGCCGTGTGTTTCTGCGTATCAGGGGTAGAGGTGCGGTGAAACGTGGCACAAAAGCATTTGCTAAATAAAAAACCCGATAAGAGTTTTGATGCCACCGGCGCTCATAAACGCGCCCGCACTACGGGTGTGGTGCTGGTTGGCTTTGGCGAACCGCAAGATTGCTCAAAAAGGGCAATTCGCAAATTTGGTAAAAGCGTGCTTCTTGATAAAAACGCCAGCAAGGGAAACCGCTTATTGTGGTGGCTTAAGGTGCGCTTTCGTATGTTGCGAAATGTAACAAAAGAAAATGTTCAAGCGTTTCAAAACCTTTGGCCTCAAGGGAACTTTCCCGAACAAGAGGCGCTGAATGCTTTGTGCGACCCGCTTTCAAAGCTATTAAGTAACAAGAAAAAGGTGACCGTTTGCGCTGCAACCCTTTTTGGAAACAACTCAATTTGCAATGCGTTTGCCCAGCTCAAAGAGCTTAATTGCAACAAAGTAATAGTGTTTCCCTTGTTTCCTCAAAGTTCATTTTCCATTGCTCAAACGCTTGCCTCAAAGCTGAAAAATGCGAAAAAGCGTACTCGCTTTGATTGCTCTTTTTCCGTAGTGACTAATTATCATAGTAACGAAACGTATACTCATGCGCTGGCAGCTGCTATCGAGCATGCTGGCTTTAATGAGCAAGCGGGGGATAAGTTGTTGCTGGCGTATCGGTCTATTCCCCTTTTTGATATTGAGCAGGGTGACACCTATGAGCTGCAAACAGGCGCTACCAGCCTTGCTATTGCAAGTGAGCTTAACTTGTCGCGCAATTCCTGGACCATGGCATATTTTGCTACGCCGTTTGACTCGCGTGAGCATTTAGACCCCTACGTGCGCGATGTGGTAGAACGCTGGGCGCGTTATTGTACGGGGCGTATGTTTATTGTGTGCCCGGGTTTTGCTAACGAAAGTATACGAACACAGTTCTATGTGAATAAAGTGCTCCGGCATAAATTTGAGACTATTCGTTTTCAAACAAAAGGGCAAGGTGAAGCGCGCGCTTTAAAAGGTGCTGCTCATGCGCTGGCAGCTGCACCTGAGTTTGTGTATGTACCTGCATTGGGTAAAACACGAGCTCACCTGACCGTTTTAACCCGCGTACTTATGCCTTATATAGCTGAAGAAAAGGAACAGTAAATGAAGCAAGATCAAGAAACCGCAACGCAAAAAACCGCAACGCAAAAAACCGTGCTTGTGGGTGTAACAGGTTGCATTGCAGCTTATAAATCATGCGAACTGGTACGCGCCCTACAGAAAAAAGGCTATCGCGTGAAAGTGGTCATGACAGAACATGCAACGCATTTTGTGAACCCCACTACGTTTCGGGCTCTTACTAACGAGCCGGTGGCGGTAGATTTATTTGCGGGCGCGGCTGACCCTATTTACCATATTTCCCTTGCTGCAGAAGCCGATTTATTCATTATTGCTCCTTGTACGGCAAATGTAGCAGCAAAAATTGCCTGTGGTTTGGCCGATGATTTGCTTACCACCACGGCACTTGCCGTGCAATCGCCTTTAGTACTTGCTCCTGCTATGAATGTTCATATGTATGAAAATGCCGTAACGCAGCAAAACTTACAAACGCTTGAAGCGCGCGGCATATCTGTTATCAAAGCTGCTGAAGGATATCTTGCCTGTGGGGAAGTAGGGGCAGGTCGCATGCCTGAACCCGATTATCTTGCCAATTACGTTGATGCTATACTTACTAACACAAGTGATTTAGCGGGCAAGAAAGTGCTTATTACTGCTGGCC
>CAVDDP010000087.1:0-9151 GCA_963607695.1 Hallerella sp. | reverse complement strand
GTGCAAAGCGAATCAGCAACTTTTTGAATAGAGCCGTTGCCAAAAGCGTGGGAAAGCTGGAACACTTCTACACCGCGGCGTACCTGCTCAAACTGGCTAAAGCCCTGTACAAAGGGGTAGTCGGAGCTTGTTTTTGCCCACTGATTAACGTCGCCCGCCACAATCAGTTGGGTGCGTGCGTGCAAACAAATGGCGGTTTGTTCCGCATGGCTGTAGTTTTGGAAGTCGTCGCACAGCACATAGTCAAACTCCGCGCGGAAAGGCTCGCCCTGCGCACTTTTCAAAAACGTTGCGCAAATATAAGCGGCTTCAAACTTAGAAGTGCCGCCTAACAGGGCGCACATTCCCTGAAGTTTTCCGCAAACGGGAACGGCATCGCCAAAATACCACTCTTCATTGGGGGAAAGGTTTGCCCAGTTGCGGTAAAAATAGTTGAGCATGCTGCGCAGTTCACGGCGGGGCTGCCCCAGTGTTTTCATGTCTTCCAAAATAAAGTTGTACTCAAAGTTGGAAAGAATGCGGCCTGTTCTGCCTGTTAATGCTTGAATTTCGGGCTTGTTTAGCGTGCGGGAAATAAGGGCCTGGGGGCTGCAGATGTGCATCTGTGCCACTTTTGGTGCTATGTCTTCGCCTACTTCATGGGCAAGGCGGCGCTCAAAGGCGCCCGCGGCATAAGAAGTAGCGCACACCACTAAAATACGCGCCGGGTCAGTGCCTGCTTTAAGCAGCTGTGCACAGCGCATGATAAGCGCCTGGGTTTTCCCGCTGTTAACAGGCCCCGTAACTTTTATGGTTCGACACTCCGATAAGGCAATTTCTTCAATGGATGATGTCATGAAAATCTCCTAACCAGTTTCTTACCCGTAAAACATCACTAACTTATACGTAAGCTAGTCAATAAACGAATTTTCCTTGGAGTCAAAAATGCGTGCCGTGCCATCTACGTATTCAATGGTCCACACGCTGTAATCCAGGGCGAAAAGAGGCTCGGCAAAGCTGTAGTCGGCATCGGTTTTGTATGCTTCGTGATTAAAGTCGGAAACGTGCTGAACCGGCTCTTCGGCTTCCTCGCCGGCTTCCTCGGCATCGGCGCCGTTTTCCGCCTTGCCATCGCCCGCATCTTCCGCCGCGGCACCAGTGCCCGCGCCGTCCCCGGCGCCCTCGCCAGCACCGTCGCCGTCGCCGTCGCCCGCGCCTTCAGCGCCCGCAGCCGCTTCCGCCTCGGCGGCTTCCACTGCCTCTTGCACCAGCTGAGGCGATTCCAAAAACGCTTCCTCGGCTTCCGCTTCCTGCTGCGCCTTTGCGGCAGCTTCCGCCTCTTCCTGCGCCAAACGCTGGGCTTCTTCCTGCGCGCGCTTTTCTTCCTGCGCTTTTAAGCCCTCTTCCAGCTGCTTCTCGTAAAACTCCGGCGAGGGAAGCGTGATTTGCTCAATTTCTGCCCCGCAATTTTCTCCCAGCGCACCTGCATTCAGCGCGGTGCGAATGGCGGTAAGCCACGTGCTGGTATCGGGAAGAATGTCGCTGTTGGAATCGGTGTGCATGCGCACGCGCAGCTTGCCGTTTTGCAGCTCAAGCTCTACCCAGTCAAACACCAGTTCCGGCATGCCAATCTCGCGCTGGCGGCGGTTGTAAATTTTCATGTGGTTGCCCAGCTTAAAGAAGGCGTTGTAAAACCAATGCTCCAAAAAGCCATTCCACAGCTCGTCGGACCCTTCATCCTTTGAATAAAGGTATTGGCGGCGCCCTAACTTAAGAACAAGGTGCATGGTGTTTTCAATAGGGGCATCTTCACTTGCTGCTTCGTGCGTGCGAATAAGCGTGCTTCCTACATAAGCGTAATCGCGCCTGATTTCTTGCTGCACATGGGGGCTGTCCAGCCGCTTGTCGATATCAAGTATCAAGGTGAGTGTAGGATGGGGTTGTCCCATGGGTGTTCCTCCTTCTTTTCTCTTGCGGGCGGGGCTTGTGCAAAGTGCTGCGCGGCTTTCCTTAAAAGCGCTTCCCTTAAAAGCGCTGCCCTTAAAAGCAACTTCCCTTAAAAGCAGCTCTTGCCAAAAGTGCAACGCGGCTTTCGCACAAGCCCCCCTGTGTATGTGGGCTTATATCGTATGACCCAGTGTAGTGGGCTTTTTTTGCCTGAAATACCACCTTGAGGATGACGTACGCACACGCACCTTATGATTTGTTTCATCACAATTCCTTCATCATGGGTTCTGCTGAAAAAGGGGAAGTTGCGCGAACCTTCCCCTTTTATACGCAAAAGAAACCCTATAGAAGAAGAGAAAGGAGGGGGACATATGACGAAGCTTTCACTCTCTCGTCGTAGCTTTTTGAAGGCCAGCGCTATTACCGCCGCTGCTTCTGCCGTAGCATTTTCTGCAGAGCCAGCAACTGCTTTAGCCGAAGGCACCGATTCAACTGCGGGCGAGGTAAAACGTATCCGCTCTTGCTGCCGTGCTTGTGGCAAGGTTGAATGCGGCGTTTGGGTAACCGTTCAAGACAACAAAGTAATTAAGGTCGAAGGCGACGAATCCAACGCGCACTCTCGTGGACACTGCTGTGCAAAGTCTCAATCATCTATGTTGGCCCTGTACCATCCCGATCGCTTGCGCTACGCCATGAAGCGTACCAATCCTAAAGGTGAAAATGACCCGGGTTGGGTTCGCGTTTCTTTAGCAGAAGCGTTTGACGAATGCGGCGAAAAGTTCAATGAAATTGTTTCTAAGTATGGCGGCGATGCGAACTTTGCTATGGGTGGTACGTCCCGTGTTTGGGCACAGCCGCCGTATGGCACGTTGAAGTCTATCTTCCCCACAACTAACGCGCACCTGGCTTACGAAATTTGTAAGGGCCCGCGCCACTTCGCTGGTATCTTAACCGACGAAATTGGTTCACCCTGGATGGAAGTAGAACAAGGTCCGTTAGTTTACTTACAATGGGGCACCGCTTCTGAGTATTCAAACTACGACTCAACAAACCGTACCGTTGTAGACTGCTCGCAGCGTGCTTACAAGCACATTCTGGTTGACCCCCGCATGACCCCGCTGGGAAAGGAAGCCGACATTTGGCTGCCTTTGCGTGTTGGTACCGACTTGTGCATGTCGCTGGGCTGGAACAAGTGGATTTTGGACAACCAGGCATACGATGACTTGTTTGTGCGCCGTTGGACCAATGCACCGTTCTTGTGGAACCCCGCTGCAGGTGGCCGCACCGAAAAAGGTTGGTTCATGGAAATGAACGGCGGCATCGACATGGTTAGCCGCATTTTGACCGAGGCCGACCTTGACCCCGATTTCGTTAACCAATATTGGGATTACGAAGGCCGTTATCAGCGCTTTGTGTGCTGGGATGCTGCGAATGACAAACTTACCTATTGGGATGCAGAGCAATGCCAATGGGAAGGCGAGAAGCACAAGATCCCCACAACGGGTACGTGGATTGAACACCCCTACAAACCCATTATTGCCGATGCATGGCTTCCCGATCCTTCGCACTTTGCCGACCCTGCTGATCCTGCGTACGACGCGTACTGGAACAGCGGAAATGAAGGCGGTGCTAAGTCTAACCCCAAAGGCCTTCCCAAGAACCCGGCTTTGTGGTTAGAGGACGAAGTTGACCACGACGTGGTTATTAAATTGAAGGATGGCTCCGAGATTTCTGCGCGCACCGTTTGGGACGCATGGGCAGAGAACCTGGAAGAGTACACCCTTGACTATGTTGCAGAAGTAACAGAAGTTCCTGCAGAGAAAATTGAGGAAGCTGTTCGCACCTACACCACCCGCCTGAACCCGCTTCATGGCAACGGTGGTATTCACTATCAGCTGGCTCCGGACCAAACGGGTCATGCAGTACAGAACTCCCGTTCATTGCAAATTATTGCGTGCATTACCGGCAACTCCGACGAACCTGCTGGTAACCGTGGTTCCTGCAAGAGCCAGGTTGACGGTTGCTGCGGCCGTGCAAACATGCTGGTAACCGATCACAGCAAGTCCGATGCTGAATGGGCCGACCATATGTCTTCTAAGTGGGGCGTTGGCGTTGGCACCATGGAGCTGGGCAACACGCCGCGTGACCTTACCATTGAAGAGCAAATTCCGCTGATTCAAAACTTCGTACAATACTTAATTGACGAAGGTTCTCCGTTGGCAGAGCGCTATGGCAACCATGTTCCTACCGACAACGAAGCCCGTTGGATTGCCGAGCGTAAGGGTGGCGATTACAAGAAGACCACTTCCTGGCCAGGCCGCAAAACCACGTTCCAAAAGAACGCAAAGCAAATTTCTGCCGAGCGCTTCCCCTTACTTCGTTACTGGAGCCGCTGGGCAGACTCCGCAACCATTTGGGACTCCATTAACTCCATTGACACCCCGTATCAAATTCACGGCGAAGTTTGCATGTCGGGCGACTTCATGAATGAATCCAACCTGTTGGAAGCATGGGAAGCTCAAACCCGCCTGGACTTCTACGTTGACTTTAACCTGTGGTCATGCCCCAACAACGGCTGCGCCGACATTGTTATTCCCTGCACCCACTGGTTGGAAACCAACACCGGCCGTGTATCTCAGGGTGCTGGCGGTATCTTTGGTGCTGGTCAGCGCTGCGTAGACCCCATTGGCGACGTTACATTTGACCCGGTTTCGGTAATTTGCTTGTACAAGGCAATGGGTGTTACCTGGAATGACCGCGACCCAGAATACGACAAGTGGAACAACCTTGACTACAACAACTTCGTACAAATGGGCGGCAACGTTACCTATGAAGAGCAGGAATATCGTGTTCTGAAAGACGCTACCGACTGGTGGAAGATTGAAGAATACCCCGATGGCCCCGACTTCCCGCAATACGCTGCCAAGTTCCAGGAAGAAGGTTGGTTCGACGAGCGCAAGTGGAACCCCGAGCGCTGGGGTACCTACCGCCGTTGGGAAATGGGCTATCGCCGTCAGCAGGGTGGTTACAACCTGTACGCTGCCATCGATGAGAAGTGCGCGTTCATGACCCCAACCGGCAAAGTGGAAATTTGGTCTACCATTGCTGAGAGCTACATTGGCGATGACACCGAGACCTTTGCTGCAACTTGTTCTCCTGACCGTGCGGCATACGATGGCAAGATTCCCGACATCGATAAATTCCCGCACTGGTTTGAGCCTAAGAACTCCAAAGTTCAAGCTCCTTATTGGTATGACGCTACCAAAGTTGACGAAGCTCCAAGCGACGCCGCTTACCTGAACGACCACTTTGATGGCACAAACCACCTGGATGAGTACAAGAAGGCTTTGAAGGAAAACCCCAATGCTGCATTCATTTCAACATCTGGTGCCCGCCAGCCTGTGTACTTCCACTCCGAGCACCGTCAGTTACCGTGGTGCCGCGAGCTGTGGCCTTCTCCGCGTGTAGAAATGAACCCCAACGACGCTGCTCGTTTGGGATTAGAGCAAGGCGACTGGGTATGGTGCCGCACGCCGTGGGGTGCAATCCGCGAAGTTCTGGACTTGTACTACGGCATTAAAGAAGGCACGGTTAACATGAACCACGCCTGGTGGTACCCCGAGTTTGATACCGCTTCACACGGCTTTGAACTGGTAAACGTTAACTGCACCATGGATAAATATGCTCAATGCTGGGTATGTGGTGCTTCTCAGTTGCGTGGTACGCCAATGCTTATTTATAAAGCAACGAAAGAGAACAGTCCGTTTAATAACCCCGTTCCGTGCGACCCCGATGGCAACCCGGCAATTACCGATGCTAACGATGAGCGCTTGAAGGAATGGATGTCTAACGACCCGCGTCTTGACGACTCCACTGTTGAGATTACCTTCCACGATCCTAAGGCTCATGGTTTGCAATCCCACAAATCTATTGCAGTTGACAAGAGCGACTGGTCCACTATTGATGCTGCAGATGCAACATGGAAGGCAGGTGAATAAGAATGGCGAATTATGCAATTATCACCGACCTGAATCGCTGCACCGGATGCCTGGCATGTACGGTAGCTTGCAAAGCAGTAAACGGTGTTCCGGTTGGCGACTTCTGGATTAAAACGCTGCGCATTGGTCCGCATCCCATTGAGGGCGGAAGTGGTACCTACCCCGATGTAGAAATGTACTTCCTGCCTGTTCAGTGCCAGCATTGCGAGAACCCCGAATGCGTACACGTTTGCCCCACCGGTGCTTCGCACGTACGTGAAGACGGTACGGTTCAAATTGACAAGTCCAAGTGCATTGGCTGCCAATTCTGTGCTATGGCCTGCCCTTATGGCGTTCGCTATTTGAACGAAGAAGAAAAAGTTGTAGAGAAGTGCACCATGTGCGAGCAACGCATTAGCCAGGGCGAACTTCCGCAATGTGTTTCTCAGTGTGGCGCTCGTGCCCGCTTCTTTGGCGACCTTGATAAGGGCGTAGAGAACTTTGAAGGCCCCGCTCATCCCGATAGCCCCGGTTGTCAGTACGATGAGATGCGCGCCACGCGTGTTAAGTTGAAGGATTACGTAGAGGCATTTACCGAGGACGATATCCACCACTTGAAGAACGTGGGTAACAATCCTAAGGTTATGTATTTGCTACGTTCTCCCAGGAAGTGGAGGGAGTAAACCATGGAACTTCAGTGGCCTTTGATTTTGTTTACTTTCTTCCTTTGCTTGTGCGGTGGCATTTTAGCCTTCCAAGGTTTACTAACCTTCTTAGGCAAGGGTAAAGAAACCCAAAAGCTTGCCTTAATTGTGGCGTTTATTGCTTTGGTTATTGGCGGCATTTCCGTATTTACCCACTTGCAGCACTGGGAGCGCATCTTTAACGGCTTTAGTGCTTTGCTTGTTGGTAAAGGCGAATACGGCATGTCTGGTATTGGCCTGGAAATGTGGGGCTGCGTAATCTTTGTGATTGTTGAAGCCTTGTACTTCCTGTTCATGCGCCGTTCTGAAGAAGGCGTGCCGCCAAAATGGTGTGCTGTTTTGGCAATGGCGGTAGGTATTGCGCTTCCCGTGGTAACGGGCGACTCATACCTTATGGCTGCTTTGCCGGCATGGAACACCCCGCTGCTCATTTTGTACTACTTAATGAACACGCTGGTTATGGGCGCACTTTCTATGATGATTATCTCTAACATAGTGAAGTGCACCGACTCTATTGAGGTTTTGGGCAAGATTGCTTTCTTTAGCATTGCTATCCAGGCACTGGTATTAATTATCTATGCCATTTACATTACCTCAATGGGTGGTTCGTGGACCGAAGTTCAGTACTACTTTGATCCTACTATTCCCGACACCCACATGGTTGACGAAGTTGCTTCAACCGCAATGGTAACAGGCACCCGCGGCATTGTATTCTGGCTGGTAGTTATTGTGCTTGGCAGCCTTGGTCCTTTGGGCGCTTTGTTCATGATTAAAAAGCAGAATGTGGAAGACGCTGCTAAGAAACGCCTGTACTACATTGTTGCTTTGGTACTGGTTATTGTAGCCGGCATTGTATGGCGCTGCTTGCTGTACCAGGTTGCCATTAGTGCATTCGCAATGTACTAAGAAACGTTGAGCTGCGGCCCCCAGGCTTCTGGCCGAGCCTGCCCGCACGCTTTGAAAATGCATGATGGAGGGGGCTTTACCCTAAGGGAAGCTTCGCACCTGCAACGCAAAGCCCCCTCATTTATGCATATTTCAAAAAAAGAGAGAACGCATAAGAGACGCGCGTCTTTCTCCTTAGGCGCGTGGAGAAAAGGAGAACAATATGGCTGAAACCAGCGAAAAGCCTGCTGAACTCAGCGAAGAAGCTGCTGAATCCAGCAAGAAGGCTGAGCCCAGCAAGAAGCAGCCCATGAGCATTTCTCGCCGCTCATTGGTTATTGGTGTTGGCAGCACGGTTGCTCTTTTGGGCATGGGTTCACTGCGCTATGTGGGCCACACCCCCATTAAGCGCCCGCCCGGAGGACAAAACGAATCTCACCTGGTAAGCGCTTGCATCCGTTGCGAAAAATGCTACGAAGCATGCCCCCGCGGCATTATTAAGCCGGCTCACATTGAAGATGGCCTGTTGGGCATGCGCTCGCCCGAGCTTAACTTTAACGACAACTACTGCGACTTCTGCGTTTCAGAAAATGGCGGCAAGCCCTTGTGTGTTACCTGCTGCCCCACCAATGCGTTGTCGTTAGACGGTATTGAAGGTTTGGCGGAAAACAGCGTTCGCATTGGCTATGCGGTAATTGATGAGCATCAGTGCCTGGCATATCGCGATGCTGGTTGCCATTATTGTGCGGATGCTTGCCCCTATCAGGCAATTTCCTACCTTGATAACGCCGCTAAGGAAAAAGCGTTGCGCCCGGTGGTAAACACCGATCTATGCAATGGCTGTGGTGCATGCGAAAGCGTGTGCGTTTCCTTGAAAACCGGTTCTATTGTAGAGGGCGCTACCGAGCGCGCCATTACCGTTAAACCGTTGAACTCGTAGGGGGATTGATATGAAATTCTCAAAGTGGCGTGTACTTATTCCAACCGTTATTTTTATTGTTTTAGCCATTGGTTTAATTTGTGGTGTAAGCTTTGGCACGCTTTCGGGCTTTGGCTGGGAGCAAATTTCTGCGCTGTGCCCCTTAGGTGCGTTCACCACCATGATTTCCACCAAAACGCTGGTGCCGCGCGCGATAATTTCCATTGTGGTAATGGCGCTTCTGGTGTTTTTGGTAGGGCGCGCATTCTGCGCCTATATTTGCCCCGTAAGCGTTATTGAACAGCTGAAAAACTTTTTCCGCAGCCCCAAAAAGCGCAAAGAGTTAGAGAAGAAAAAGCACGATGAAATTATTGAGATTGCGCATGCCGAGCTTGGCTGCGGGCACAATTGCTCAAGCTGCGGAAGTGCCTGCGGGCAAAAGCGCCCCAAGTTTGATGGCCGCCACGGTGTGTTAGTAGGCGCCCTTCTTTCTTCTGCTGTTTTTGGCTTCCCCGTATTTTGCTTAATTTGCCCCGTGGGTTTGACCTTTGCTGCCGTGCTTTTAACGTGGCGCCTGTTTGCCTTTGGCGACACAACGCTGGCAATTGTATTTGTGTTTGGCATGCTTATTATTGAGTTGTTTGTTCTGCGCAAATGGTGCATTCGTTTTTGCCCTCTGTCAGCGCTTATGAACCTGGTAAGCCGCTTTAGCAAAACCACCAAACCCGTTATTAACGATG
>CAVDDP010000086.1:0-9940 GCA_963607695.1 Hallerella sp. | reverse complement strand
CTTAGCCCCTAAAAGTTTTGACTCGTTGTTGTAAAGCGCGTCTGTGGCAAAGCGCTAGCGCACTTTCTCCCCTCGCCGCTGCGCCCCACGAAAACAAAGACTAACGTGGTATGCTGCCCGTATGAAAAAGCAGCCAGAAAAAACACTTCGCACAAAGCAAGAGTTCACCTCTGCCTTTTGGGATTTGTATGCCACAACGCCCATCAATCGCATTACGGTTGCGCAGGTGTGCGAACGGGCAGGATATCACCGAGGCACGTTTTACCTGCACTTTCACGATGTTTATGAAGTTCTAGAAGAAGTAGAAGCAGCGCTTTTACAAGACGTTGCCACCTGCGTGGAGGCGTGTATGCGCAAACTCTCGCACGATGAAAGCAAATTAGCGCGCGTTGCTGCCTTAAAAGACGTAGTGCTGTTTTACGAACGCAATAAAAAGTACCTGGTGGTTCTTTTGGGGCCGCAGGGTGACCCTTCATTTTCGCCACGCTTAAAAGACGTGCTTAAACCTTTATGGAAACGCTATGTTATAGGGCAAGAAACCACCCAACGTTCTGAACAAGAAATTGACCTTATTTTGGAATTCACGCTGGCTGGCAGTCTTGCTATAATTAGCCACTGGTTGCAAGATCCGCAGGGACTTTCTGCGTATGAGCTGGGACATTTAGTGTACGATACCGCAATAAAAAACGTGGTACGCTAAGCTGCACACTAGGCTATACACAAAGCTATATACAAAGGACAAACTTCATGGAACTTTTTAAAGAACAAATATGTCGGTTGCGCTTAACCGACTTCAACTGCTATGGGCAATTACGCGCAAGTATCGCCCTTGACCTTTTTCAAGATTTGGCAACTCAACACTGCGCAGAAATGGGAATTGGCCTTTATGACCTTAAAGAAAAAGGCATTATTTGGGTAGTGGTGCGCCAAAAACTTGAGTTTAATACAAGTGCAACTTGTGCCCCTCATCAGGAAGTTTGTGTGCGTACCTGGCCACACAGCGCTACAAAGCTTAATATTATGCGTGACTATTCCCTGTGCGACAAAAGCGGTAACACCATAGCAAAAGGCACCTCGGAGTGGCTTATGCTTAACATTGAAAATCGAAAAGTTGCCAGCGTTTTAGCAAACTACGAAGGCTCCACCAACTTTTTGCCCGATCGCGCTTTTGAAGGTAAGCTGCGTAAAATCAAGGATTTCGAAGCGCCCTGCAACCCTGCCCTGGTAGTTGTTCCGCAATTTTCTGACGTAGATTTTAACATGCACGTAAACAACGCACGCTACGTTGACTTTATTCAAAACGCCGTTTCTCCTTCGGCTGAAAAGCCCATTACCTCTTTGCAAATTGATTATCGCAAAGAAGTAATGCCCGGTGAACCGCTACAGCTTTTCACGGTGCAGGACGAACTTGGCACCCATGTTAAAGGAATAAACGCAGAAGGCGAAATATGTTTTAACTCGCTTATTTCCTAGTATTTTGCTAGAAAATAATGTGGATTTATGTCTTTCAGCATACTTACCTTGAACGAACTGCTTATAAGAACTAGTATTCGCAAAAAAATTTACGAAAACGCGCCACCACAGCGCAAGAAGTGGTACCGAATATTTTATAAGGAAATCTTATGACAACTGAAAATGCTACTGGTATGACTGCTACCAACTACACCCTTTATCAGCGCGAAGGCGCCTATATTCCCCGCATTGCCGCCGTGCACGACTTATGCGGATACGGCAAATGTTCTCTGGGCGTTGCCATTCCGGTGCTTTCTGCCGCAGGATGCGACGTTTGCCCTGTTCCCACGGGGCTTTTTAGCAGCCACACTGCGTTTCCCGGTTGGTACATGCATGACACCACCCCTATCCTGAATGATTACCTGGCGGCGTGGCAAGGTATTGGCGTAGAAATTGACGCCATTTACTCCGGCTTTTTGGGCGACCCCGTACAAGTTGACATCATTCAAAGCTTATATGAGCGCTATCCCAACGCACTGAAATTGGTAGACCCCGTTATGGCCGATCATGGCAAAATTTATCCCACATACACACCTGAGCTTTGCCAGGCCATGGTCAATCTTGCCTCAAACGCCGACATTCTAACCCCCAACCTTACCGAGGCTGCCATTATCTTGGGGCTTCCCATTGAAGATAAATGGGAAGGCGCCAACATCTCTGATGAACGTGCGAAAGAACTTACCCAGCAACTTTTGGCAAAGGGCGCCAAAACGGTAGTATTGAAAGGCATCACGCGCGACGATGGCATTATTCGCAATTACGTTGCGGGGCAAGATTTTGAGCCATTCTGCGTATCAAACGAATACGTGCCCTTTATGCTTCATGGTACGGGCGACTTGTACGCTTCTGCGCTGCTTGCCGCTATTATGGCAGGTCAATCCATGGCAAATGCCGCAGCGTTTGCTGGTGATATCACCCACGATGCCATGCTGGTTTCTTCTCAGCAGCCCGATTTTCAAAACCGCGGCGTAAGCTTTGAAACACTTCTAGGGCGCATTTGCGAACTTTTGGGCTAAGGCAAGGCTAACCATTCCCCCTTTGCTTTGCTTTACTTTGCTTTGCCTCAGTGGCCCTTATTAACGCTTCCCCACACTGTGCTTACTCTTGCTAAATCAAGCACGGAATCCATAATCGTTACTTATGGATTCCGTGCGTAATTATTAGGTGAAAAACGGCTGAAATAGCACGAATTTGTCTTGAATTGCACAAAATAAGCTAGTACGATTCACAAAGCAAAGTAAGCAAGTTAGGGGTAACTATGCATCAACATGCACATGAACACACTCATGGCACGGGCGAACAAACGCCCGAGCAGCGCAACGCCGTTTTGACGTACATGCTTGAGCACAATCAGCATCATGCTGAAGAATTGCACGAGCTGGGGCATCAAACAGAAGGCGAAGCATCCGATTTAATTCACGAAGCAGTAGCGCTTTTTGAACAGTCAAACGAGAAGCTTGAAGCTGCCCTTAAAATCTTGAAAGCACAGGGGTAACAATGTGCCTTTCTACTGTTTTTACCTATCAAGATAATCCTGAAGAAGCCCAAGAGATATGCTCAAACGTAAGCAACTTTCACGTAGCAGGTGACACCATTACGTTTACCGATCTTTTAGGCGAAGATTACGTGGTAAAAGGCAGCGTTAACAGCGTTGATTTCGTAAAAAGCCGCATTTACGTGGCGGTAAACGGCGCAGCTTAGCAACGCAGCAAGAACGGAATCAAGGCTTTAACCATGGCTGAGTACGAAGTGCTTCGCGAGATATTCAATCAATGCAGCGGCAACCAAATGCGTGACATTCACGTTACCGAAGCAGAAATTGAAGATATCGACGCCTACATGAACACCTTTCGCGTGGGTAAGCACATTGAAGAAGAGCGCTTCGAAAACGCCGATGGAACCATAAGCTACGATTTAAATATAGATGGGCTGCGGCAGCGAATTACGTTTCAGCCGTTGTAAACCCGTTATAAACCCTTTTTGCTGATGCCACAGCGACATCAGCAAAAATGAAACGAGCAAGAAGGATTGCGAGAGTAACTATGACCTACACCATTGCTATGGCAGGAAAAGGTGGAACAGGAAAAACCACCATTACAGGAATGCTCATTGAGTACTTAGCTCAAAAGAGCAAAGGTCCTATTCTTGCCGTAGACGCCGACGCAAACGAAAACTTAAACGAGGTACTTGGTGTAGATATTGAAGCCACCTTAGGTGACATTCGCGAAGTTATCGCACGCGCAGAAGAAGCCGAAGAAAACCCCATTCCTGCAAGCATGACCAAGCAAGAGTTCTTGCAATACAAGCTTGCCAACGCGCTTACCGAAGAAGATAATTACGACCTTTTGGTTATGGGGCGCACCCAAGGTAAGGGTTGCTATTGCTTTGTTAATGACCTGCTTACTTCTCAGCTGCGCAAAATCTCCGGCAATTACGACTACATTGTAGTAGATAACGAAGCGGGCATGGAGCATATCAGCCGCGGCATTTTACCAGCGGTAGATATGATTATCCTGGTTTCCGACTGCAGCCGCCGCGGCATTCAGGCGGTAGGGCGCATTGCAGAAATGGTGCGCACCTTAAACTTAAACCCCAGCATTATGAAACTTATTGTCAACCGCGCGCCTGAAGGTGAACTTGACCCAGGCATTGTGGAAGAAATAGAAAAGCAAGGGCTTGACCTGCTGGGCGTTTTGCCTCATGACGCTGCAATTTATGAGGCAGATTGCGCCGGCCAACCCACCGCTACTCTTCCCAACACTGCGGCGGCAAAACAAGCTTTGTTCCCGCTTTTGGACAAGCTTTTTATTATGGCAAAAGAAGCTCAAGCATAATAACCGCACGGTTGCTTCAACTCTGAAGATGCTTTTGCTTTTTATGTAATAGGTAGGAACCGTACTCGAAAGAGAACCTTAGAAGGAGGTAATGGCTATGCCATTCAAGAAGACGGCTCAAACGTATTCCGCGTCTATTAACACGGTTACGCTTGGCACCGGCGACAAAGCCGTCATCGTTGGAGGAAACAACGTTGACGCACTGTGCAGCTTTGATGCTCCTATCGAGCACAAGCCGCTCATTGGATTTGAAATTAGCGACAAAGGCATTGACACCACCTTGCCAAAGCTGGCAGCAGAATTTGCTGGCTGCGACACCGTTGCCGCTCAGGCTGCTCATGCAGCTCAAATCCCTGGCGTAGATTTCGTAGCAATTCACTTTGCAAGCGCCGATCCTAACGCAGAAGATATGTCTGTTGAAGATTGTGTTGCTATGGCAAAAGCAGTTGCAGACGCAACCGACGCTCCCCTGTGCTTTGAGGGCTGCAAGAACATTGACAAAGATGCCAAGATTTTCGAAGCAGTTTCTGCTGCTTTGGAAGGTCGCAACATCCTGCTTCTTTCTGCTCGTGAAGAAAACTACAAGACTGTTGCTGCTTCTGCTGGCATGGCTTACAACCAAAAGTTTGGCGCTGAATCTGCCGTTGACATCAACCTGGCAAAACAGCTGAACGTTTTGATTGGCCAAATGGGCATTCAGTCTAACGGTTACATGATGAACCTGGGTACCGCTGCGGTAGGTTACGGCTTTGAGTACCTGCTTTCCACCATCGACCGCGTTCGCGCTGCTGCATTGGGTCAAAACGACGCTCAATTGCAAGTGCCTATCATTACTCCGTGCGCAAGCGATTGCTGGAGCGTAAAAGAAGCTCTTACCGAAGAGTCTGAAGTTCCCGAATGGGGTGCTCGTGAAGAGCGCGGTACGCAAATGGAAATTTGCACTGCTGCTGCTGTTTTGGGCGCAGGCTCCGACGCTGTTATTCTTGGCCATCCCGATTCCGTTGCAACGATTTCTTCCTTCGTTGCAGCTATGATGTAGGAGGTATACCATGGCTCTTAAAGGTCTTGATATCTTCAAACTAACTCCTAAGACTAACTGCAAAGAGTGCGGCAACCCCACTTGTATGGCATTTGCTATGAAGGTTGCTCAAGGTGCTGTTAGCTTGGATAAATGTCCGCATATGTCCGCTGAAGCTTTGGCTCAACTTTCCGAGGCAACTGCTCCTCCTATGAAGACCATCAAAATTGGTGCAGGTGCTGAAGAGCACAGCATGGGCGGCGAAACGGTTCTGTATCGTCACGAGAAGACATTCGTTTCTCGCAACCTGTTCTCTGTTGCTATGACTGCTGCTAACTTTGACGAGAAATGGGCTGCAATCAAAGACGTTGATTACGACCGCATTTCTGAGCGTATGTACGTTGAGACGTTAACCCTTCAATACGAAGGCGACAAAGACGCTTACGTTGCATTGGTAAAGAAAGCTGCTGAAACTGGCCGCACCCTTATCCTGAACTGCTGCTGCCCCGATGCTGCTCGCGCTGCTTTGGAAGTTTGCGCTGCCGGCAAGCCTGTTTTGAACGGTGCTAAGGCCGACAACCTTGACGACATGAACGCTTTGGCAACCGAGTTCGGTGTAGTACTTGGTGTATTTGGCGACGACCTGGACAGCCTGTACGACAACACTGCTGCTTTGGAAGGCAAGGGCAACAAGAACCTGGTGCTCAACGTTTCCACCGCAAGCGCAAAAGAAGCTTACGAGCAGGCAGTTTTGATTCGTCGTGCCGCTATCAAAGGAAACGACCGCACCTTTGGTTATCCTTCCATTGTAAACATTGCTGCTATTGCTCCTGGCGATATGCACATGCAAGAGGCTTTGGCTTCCCTGTTCACCATTAAGTATGGCTCCATCATTGTTATGGATTCCATGAGCTACGCCGAGGCTTTGCCGCTGTACGGTATGCGTCAGAACGTATTCACCGACCCGCAGAAGCCTATGACGGTTGAGCCTAAGGTTTACCCGCTGAATGGCGCCGACGCAACTTCCCCGGTTGTTGCAACCGTAGACTTTGCTTTGACCTACTTCCTGGTATCTGCTGAACTTGAGCGCTCTGGTGTTCCGGTTAACCTGATGATTACCGACGCTGGTGGTTACTCAGTATTAACCTCTTGGGCTGCTGGCAAGTTCTCGGCTGGTTCTATTACCAAGTTCATTCAGGAAAACAACATTGAAGAGTCCATTTCTTGCCGCAAACTTATCATCCCTGGTAAAGTTGCTGTTTTGAAGGGCGAATTGGAAGAGCGTCTTCCTGAGTGGGAAATCATCACTGCTCCAAACGAGGCAGTAGAGCTTGTTAAGTTCATGAAAGAGCTTTAAAAAAAACCTGGGGAAGCTGCAGGACTGAAACTCAATTGAGTATTCCAAGCCAACAGCTTCCCCAAACCGTTTTTTACAATTCTTAAAAATAGGTAAAGAACTGAAAGCCGTCTCTGATGTTTCTCACACAAGTGATAGACTATACACGGTAACCGTGGGCGACGGGTAAAAGGCCTGTCGCCCATTCTTATAGAAAGGGGACTATTCCATGGGAAAGTTCGTAGTCATTGGTGAGCGTTTGTCAGTAACTGCTCCCGCCGTACGCGCCGCTTTTGAAGCACGCGATCCTGAGCCCATCCTTGAGCGTTGCAAGAAGCAATTGGATGCCGGCGCAACTTATTTGGACGTTAACATTGGCCCAGCTGAAAAAGATGGCCCAGAGTTAATGAAATGGTTGGTTGAGCTGTTACAAGGCGAATTCGACAACGTTCCTTTGGCTTTGGATACCGCCAACAAAGAGGCTATTGAAGCAGGCATTTCTGTTTACAACCGTTCCAAAGGTAAGCCCATTGTTAACTCCGCCGACGCTGCTGGCCGTATTGAGTACGTTGACTTAGCTGCAGCTAACGACGCTATTGTTATTGCTTTGTGCAACGGCAACGGTGTTGCTTCCGACAATGACGAGCGCATGGGTTACATGCAAACCCTCATGGAGCGCGGCATGGAAGCCGGCATGGACATTGCCGAAGACATGTGGTTTGACCCGCTGTTCCTGGTTATCAAGGGCATGCAGGACAAACAGATGGACGTTTTGGAATTCATCAAGATGATTTCCGACATGGGCATGAAGTCTACCGGTGGTCTTTCCAACAACTCCAACGGTATGCCTAAGCACATCCGCCCCATCATGGACTCCGTTATGGTTTCCATGGCTATGATGCAAGGTTTGACCTCTGCTATTGTTAACCCGAACGACCTTCGTTTGATGGAAGCAATCAAGTCTGCCGACATCATTAAGAACAACACGCTTTACGCTGACTCTTACCTGGAGATCTAATTTTCGCGTAGTTCGCGTGTGCGAATTTCATCACGATTTTCGTTACAAAACTAAACTTCCTTATGCGCCTTGCAGCCAAAAATGCGTATTTTTGGCTCGGGCGCATTGGAGTAATAAAGGAAATGTCAAAAACTTTGATTAAAGGGGATCAAAAATGGGACTTTTTGACTTTTTAAAGAAAAACAAAGAAGAAGTAGAAGACAAAGCCGAGGAAGCTGTTGAAGCTTCTGCAGCTGCTGCTGAAGAAGCACCTGCAGAAGGTACCGGCAATGCACTTATGGACATGATCTATGGTGGCTCCGATGCCGTTATTGGCTTAACCGAAGGCGCCGTGGCTTCTGCAATTGAGGCTCATGGTGAAGATGCAGCGATCGCCTTCCCCGACACTGCTTACTTCTTGCCTACCATTTATGCTGCAACAGGCGTAAAGGTAAAGAAGCTGGGCGATTTGCCAGCTTGCGTTGACGTAATGAAGAGCCTTAACACCCATGCCGCAGAGTTGGGCGCTGCCTTAAATGCTGGCCTTGCCACAGCGGTTGGTGCTGAAATCATTGAAGCCCTGAAATGGGTTGGCAATGCTGCTCCTTACGAGGGCGAAGGCGGCATTGGTTTTGTGCCCGACCCTATAATTCGTTCTTTGGGCGTGCCGCTGGTAACGGGCGACATCCCTGGCGTTGCGGTTGTTTTAGGCAAAGCCGATGACCCTGCAAGCGTTGCTTCCATTATTCGCGATTATCAGGACAAAGGCCTTTTGACCTTCCTGGTAGGCGACGTAATTGACCAGGCTACCGCAGAAGGCGTAAAGATGGGCCTGGATTACCGCATTGTTCCTTTGGGCCACGACGTAACCGCCGTAACTCATGTAGTAACGGTAGCTATTCGTGCTGCTTTGATCTTTGGTGCGGTAGAGCCGGGCAACTTGGCTGCGCTGCTTGAGTACACCAAAGAGCGTGTTCCTGCCTTTGTTAACACCTTTGGTGCTATTGATAACGTTGTTGTTTCTGCTGGTGCAGGCGCAATTGCTTTGGGCTTCCCGGTTATTGTTGATATCCCCTTGGGCGACCTGCAAATTGAAGGCGCTCTTGAGTCTGAAGAAGACCACGGCAATACCGTTGCAAAATCTATCCAGCTGCGCAACATTAAAGTTAAGGCAAAGGCCGTTGAGCTTCCTGTTTCCTTTGCTGCCGCTTTTGAAGGCGAAATTGTGCGCAAGAAGGAATGCTACGTTGAGTTTGACTCTGACCACAACCCCACCGCTGAGCTGCTTCAAATGTTTGAGGCCGATGAAGTGGAAGATGGCAAAGTTACCATCGAAGGCCCCGATGTTGAAGAGGGCGCAACGGAACTCATTCGTCTTCCTTTGATTACCAACATCAAGGTATACGGCGAAAAGATGCAGTCTGACTTTGAGAGTGTTATTGAGCGTAACATTCACACATGGTTCAACTACATTGAAGGCGTTATGCACACCGGTCAGCGCAACTTGTTCCGCATTCGTATTAGCAAAGATTCCTTTGATCGCGGCCTGCGCCTGAAGCACTTCGGCGATGTTTTGGTAAGCATGATTAAACAAGACTTTGGCGAAGTTGTTGACAAAGTTGAAGTTATCTTTATTACCGACAAAGAAAAGGCTGAAGCATTTATTGCGGAAAAGGCTATGCCTGCTTATCAAGAGCGCGACAACCGCATTGCTTCTTTGACCGACGAAGCGGTAGACACCTTCTACACCTGCACGCTGTGCCAGAGCTTTGCTCCTGCTCACTGCTGCGTTGTTACCCCCGAGCGCTTGGGCTTGTGCGGCGCTGTTTCCTGGCTGGATGCCAAGGCTGCTCACCAGCTTAACGAAGCTGGTCCTTCGCAACCTATCCCCAAAGAGGGCTGCTTAGACGAGCGCACTGGCCGTTACACCACCGTTAACGAGACCATCAATCAGGCAACGCATGGTGCTGTTTCCAACGTTACCTTGTATTCGCTGATTGAAGACCCCATGACTTCTTGCGGATGCTTCGAATGCATTTGCGGCATTGAACCCCTTTCAAATGGCGTAGTCATTTGCAACCGTGAATATGTGGGCATGACTCCTACGGGCATGACGTTTGGCGAACTTGCTTCCATGACCGGCGGCGGCGTTCAGACCCCTGGCTTTATGGGTCATGGTCGTTCCTTTATTGCTTCCAAGAAATTCATTGCAGCCGAGGGTGGCCCCGAGCGCATTGTATGGA
>CAVDDP010000085.1:0-9944 GCA_963607695.1 Hallerella sp. | reverse complement strand
CACGCGAAGTCACGGGAAGAGGCTGCTTGGCGCTGCCCTATAGGGCAAAGGTGGCGAAGGGTTGAGCAATTGCGGCGTTTGGCAAAACGCCGCAACTAAATTTTCTCCATTTCGGCACAAACGCGCGAATACCAAAATTCCCAGTTCGGCGGGCAGTATTTTTGCGCGCCCTCCACCGTTACGGTATAGCCGTAGCCGCGGGAAAGCCCGCGCACATGCGCGTAGATTGCTTCTTCCCAGGTGTCCCACGAAGAGCTTCCCCAGCCCCAGGCGTTGTGGCTTTTAAAGCAGTACGTGCCCTTGGTGCTTTCAACGCATGAAATTGCCGGCGAAAAACGCGGGTCAATGCCATAATCCCAGGCAGCAGCGGCAAACGTTTCACCCTGCCCCGATAAAGGCGAACCCGAAAGATATGCGTCAATACGGCTTGCCCATTCGCTTACAAATTCGTTTTTCTCAAGCGACCAGTCAACGTTATCGCTGGGTGAAGAAGAAATGTCACCTTCTGAAAGTTCACCGCCGCTTGCCGACTCATGCACTTCCTCTTCTTCTGCTTCAATGCGTGCCGCTTCTTCAGCTGCCGCTGCCGCTTCTTCTTCGGCAGCACGTGCCGCATCGGCTGCAGCCTGCGCCTCTTCGCGCAGCTGTTGTGCCTGCTCAAGTGCCTTTTGTGCAGCAACTGTTTCCTCTTGAGCCTGCGCCTGCTTGTTTGCTAAATTTGAAGCGGTGGTATCAAGCTCGGTTTTCATGTCAACCAGGCTGTTTATCTCTGCCATTTTGCTTTCGTAAAACGTGTACAAATAATCAATGTTTACCAGCAAATCATTAAAGCTATCTGCCGAAAACAGCAGCATGAGTAACGAGCCGCTATCCTGTTGCATTTTGTACAACGCTCGAATTGCCGCATTGCTTTTTTCTTGCTGAACTGGAATTTTGCTTGAAAGCTCTTGAATGCGCTGTTCGTTTGCCGTTATTTCTGCCTCTATTTGCTCAAGCGATGCTTGCGCTTCATCATAGCTTGCCGATGATTGCTCCACTTGCTGCTGAGCAGCGCTTACTTGCGCATCTGCTTCATCATCTGCTAAAGCAGGCCAGGCATGAGCCATTAAACAAAACGCCATCATGCCAGCAAAAAAAGCTGCAACAAGCAAAGCTGGAATCAACGGTTTTTTTCTTTGCGTAAAAATAGGTGTCACGCATCTTCCTTTCCCATAGGTTTCCTTATTATAAGGGAAAGCGCGTGCGCACACTAAAACCCCACGAGCAGCGGTTTTTCATGCGCCTACCACCTTTTCAATGGCACCAATCATTTCATTGTGCTACACTTGCCCGCGCAATAACGCAAGGCAGTTCGTAACCATCCTGCCTGGGAAGCAAAACATGTTTCCCCAATCAAAACTAAGGGAGAATTAAATATCATGAATGAACTATTGTTGCTTTTTTCTGTTGTATTTATCTTTGGAGCAGCACTTTTAGCCTACTACCTTTTTGGTAAAGCGGGGCTTTTTGTGGTAAGCGCGTGCGCAAGCATTCTGGCAAACATTGAAGCGAACATGCTTATTGTGGGCTTTGGTATGGAGCAAACGCTGGGAAATGTGCTGTTTGCCGTAACGTTTTTAATCACCGACATTCTTTCGGAATGCGAAAGCAAACACAACGCACAAATTGCGGTTTGGCTTGGTGTTTTTGCCAGCGTTTTCTTCTTAGTGCTCAATCAAAGCTGGCTTTTTTACACACCCAGCGCAAACGATGTTGCCATGCCCCACGTACAGGCATTTTTTGGAAGCACCCCGCGCATTCTGCTTGCATCGCTTACCGTTTACGTGGTAAGCCAGCTCTTTGACGTGTGGCTTTTTCACAAATGGTGGAATTTTACGGAAAAGAAAACAGGAAGCCGGCGCGCGCATCTATGGTTGCGCAACACCGGCTCTACCTTAGTAAGTCAAATTATCAATACGCTGCTTTTCACCGTTTTAGCATTTATAGGAACATACGACATTCCTACCATTATTTCCATCTTTCTTTCAAGCTACGTGATTTATATATTCACGTCTATCCTTGACACGCCCTTCGTATACGGAGCCCGCCACCTGAAAGAAACCGGAAAAGTAGGGTTGCTTACAGCGAAAAATCCTTCTCTCCATTAAATACAGCCAAAGCATCTTCAACAGAATAATCTGCCAGCGTAATGGCGCTAATTGCTTTTGTCAAACGAACAGCCTCATCCAAAGAACGTTGGTGAATATTGCGCCCGGTAGCGTTACCGCACGCGCCACCTACATGAATTTGATCATAGAGCTGGCTTAAAAACACATCGGCTTCTACGGTAGAACCACCAGCACATACCAAACCGGTGCGGCCACTTGCCATGGAAGCAATCTTAAGCGCTTCCGCAGATGTTCCTTCTTCAGGTTTAGGCGGGTTCACCTTTACGAAATCGGCACCTAAACACAATGCAACGCCGGCAGCGCCCGCAATTAACGCAGGGTCTTTTTCTGCGGTAACCGCTTTACCACGAGGATAAATCCACAGCACAACCAGCAAACCATTTGCGTGAGCTTGAGCAATAAGATTACCCGCTTCTGCCATCATGGTTGCTTCGTATTCAGAGCCAAGATAAATGGTGTAGCCTAATCCAACAACATTTACTCCTGCTTCACGCATAGCTAAAACAGCATCCAAATCGTAGAGCTGCGGAGAATACGGGTCATCTTGCTTGGTGGAAACCAAATTGGTTTTGGAGTTCATTTTCACCAGGTAATTAATCTCGGGATAATCGGCAGCGTACTGGGCAATAAGGCCACGCTGACCAGCCAATACACCAATAACACCCTGAGACCCAATACGGAACAGATGCTCGGGCTCGGCATCGGCAATATCAATACCTTCGCCGTAAAAATCGCCATTCATGTGCTCTACTTTTTGATCGCAAGCAAACAACATCAAGCGGCCCGTGCCACGCGTTGCTTTCAGGTAATTCTCCACGTAAATTTCGCGGGACTCAGGCATTACGTCTGCAGGTACTCGCACCTGATCGGCAGTAATGGTAGGCATTCTTTTCCTCCTAAAAGATGTTGAGCTGTAAAAACAAACCCAGTACGTACGTTTCTTGTAAACCATTGTATTCGCACTACAGGCGCGCACCAAAACGCGCAGGTATCATGCGAAACGTCAAGACCCCAATTCTACCGCGAAAAAAGTGAGAGCAGCACTCTCTCTGGTAAAAAGCAAGCAAGAAACACCCAGCGGCACGCATTTTCCTGCGATGTTCGCTCTTTCGTCAGAATTTAATTTTTCCGGGCATGATTTTTTGCCAGGGGAAGGCGCTGGCATTTTGCTGCTTTTTACTTCTGCTACGGCATTAGAGCCACTTACGGTCTCCTTGAACGTAATCAAGCTCAAACTGGTTTTGCGTTTTGATAAGGTAAATTAAGCCCTCTACCACTGCAATCAATTGCATAATTAAAGCGGTAGCACCAAAGGTAACAAGCGATCCAACAACCGTAACGCCCAGCATAATAAAGCCTTCGGTTGGATGCCCCATATAAAACTTATGGATGCCGAAAATACCAAAGAAAAGGGCTAAAAGACCTGCAACAATGTGATTTTTGCTAGGGGAAATACGCTGAAAAACCGCTTGCTGCGAGGAACATCTCCACGCGTTTTGCGGCGAAGCGGTATTCGCTGGGGAAGGGTTCGCTGAAGCGGCATTCGGTAGATCCGCGCTCGCTGGAGCAGCAGTACCGCCTTGAAAAGCACTTTCGCAGGAACAAGAGGTGCCGCCCTGATTTTCACTGAATTGTTGGCGCGCGGCAACAAAGCGCACTTGGGCAGCCTTCAGGTTCGCTTCAGCTGCAGCAACTTCATCTGCAACCGAGGCTGAAGCATTGTTGCCTTTGTCTGCCATGTGTTTTCTCTTTCCTGCCTTATCTTGCGCGTGTACCCAGCGCCTTGCACCTTACACGCTCATTGGTTTTGCGCCCAGGGTACCCTGTACCCTGCGTGCACCCCTGCTACGCAGCCACTACTTTTTCGCCTTATTGAACTCTTCCTTAAAAGCACTAAACATGCCTTTGGTGCGGCCAATTTGTCTGCCTGTTACATAGGCTCCCTTATTAACCGCTTCACCTGCAGCTTTAGTTGCTTTTTGAACGCTTGGCTTGGCGCTTTGAGCAGCTTTTTTCACGGAATTTGCAGCGTTATCAACAGCAGCTTTTGCTTTTGCGCCCGCAACGGCCGTGGCCTGACCAGCCTTTTCCGCAAGTCCTCCGGTAGCTTCAATATCTTTTGCCTCATTCGCAACCAAAATGGCACCAAATTCTGAAACCTCTTCAGTGAGCGCCATCTCACGCCGCGTGGGAGCGTTTATATCTTCCTGCGCGCATTGTTTTTCATACGAAGAAAGCGGGCTTCCTATGCCGCGCTTGAAACCCTTAATCATATCTACCGGCAACTCACGGGTGCCTAAAAGCACACCCGCCGTAGAACCAGAGTCAACAAAAACCCTGGTCACTTCCCCCGTTTCCTGATCAAACTCAACCGAGCCCACATAGCCTAAGGTTTGCTTATCTTCAGTACATAAAACAAGGCCCACCCACAGCACGCACTCTTCCCAATCAACTTTCATGCGTTTGCAGGCGGCCTCGCCCGTGGTACCGCGCTCGCTGTTTAAAACAATGGCGCCATCATCGTTCCAGGTAAAACCGTCAAGAGTTACAAAAGAATCGGACCGGTGAAACATCAGCAGCAAATCGGGGCGCTTAATCAAAAAGCCAATGCAACGTTTTTCCGTAGGATGAAACACGCAACAATGAACTTTTCCAATGCGTTGCGTGCCGTTTTTACCACCAAATACTTTGGTACCAACAAGTTTGTCTGTTGTTATTAGCTTGGAAGACATAACAAGACCATCCTTAAAAAGGACACTTTCTTAAAACTTAGTCCAAAAAAAGAAAGGGCTTAACGGCACAGCGCCGCAAGCCCTTGTTTTTGCAGTACTTATTCGCCCTCTACAGGAATTGACACAACCACTGGTTCGGCGTTTTGAGCTTCAGCAGTTGCTTCTTTTGCAGCGGCCTGATCAGCAGCTACTTCTTCCGACTCAAGAATATCGGGCTCTACGTCTACCAGCTGAGCGTCCTCGGCATTTTTCACAACCTGCGCCGCAATGCGCTGGCGTGCAGCCTCAATCTTTTTGCGAAGTTCATCGTTATCGGCAGCGGTTGCAACACCGCTTGCTGCCCCTGTTGCAACTTCTTGCACTTTTGTGCTTGCGGTTGCGTAGAACTCCTGGGTTTTTTCAGCTGCTTGCTTTACAAATTCCTGCCCTTGAGCAGTCACATTTTGAGCAACCTGCGAAGCCTGAGCAGCAATGCCGCTGGCATCTACCCCTGCGGTTTCCAGCAAGGCAGAAGCAGCGTCTTTCGCCAGGTTTCTGTTTTCAAAGCCCGAACGGGGAGAAGTAAAATAAACCATAGTAGCGCCAACTGCGCCACCTAAAAGAAACATAGTAAGTTTTTTACCCATGCTAGCCTCCTTGATAAAAAGGGGAAAGTGTACTGTTTACCAACAAAACAGCTTTGGAAAACCCCGCAGCGTTTTGCCATGCGCACCATTATACGCTGCAACATGTTACTTCATGATTAAAACTTTTTTCAGGTTGCCATTCCGTAACTATGACGAAACGCTAATGCACGCGAAAGACCTGTTCTAACGCATCGTTAATTTGGGCAACCGCGCAATTAAGCGCACGTAATGCAGCAATGTCGTCTTGAAAACCCAGCTCTAAGCGCCCAGTGCCAGCATTACGATCAAGCCACTGGCTGTTTCCCATAATAAGCTTGTCGGAACAAATTTTTTGTTTAAGCATTTCCTGCACCATGCAATCAATGGCAACATGTTCCAAAACATGGATAAGTGAAGTGCCATTCATTACTTCGCCAAATAAAACACCATGCTTGTTTTTACAAACATGCTTTGGTAACGCAGGGTGCTGCTTTTGGAGAATTTTCATTAAGGCAGGGCTTGAATTACGCGGGCAATAGGGCGAAAGAACAATATCGCACACAAGACGGTCTGCCTTAACAACAATGCGGCTAACATGCAACGATACGTTGGCCACGGGTGCTGCCTCCTACTCATGCATTACGTTGTTTGGGGAAAACTTCGCGCTGAAGTTTTCCATGCTTAGATAATTCGCTCTCCGCTTTACTTTTGATGGTGCAGGTATGGCTTCATGGCGCCATATCTTGCGCCGCAAATAACCAATGCGCACCTGAATTTGCCCCGCATTGTACCAAATTATTTACCCTTTTGTAGAGGCCGGCACCATTAATTACTTTTTAAATACTTGCCTGCTTCTTCCCTTTGCGCAGCCGTGTGAGAAACTGCGCCTGCTTCTTCCCTTTATGCGTTAGTATCAGAAGCCTCACTTGCGCCTTCCCCCTGTACAGCAGTATTGGCAACATCGGTGGTATCAGCGGTTTCCCCTGCAGCTTCCCCTGTGGTTTCTCCGGCGCTTTCCCCCGCATCCGATTCTTCCTGCTCATCGGAAGAAGACTCCGCACGCGTAAGAATTACCACATTGCTGCTCTCGTTTGCGGGCAGCACGCTTTTGCCTGAAAGATAATCGCTCAGCGACGATGCCCACCACGAAAGGTCGTCAAAAAGCGTTGCGGTGAACACCTTTTCGCCGTCTTCAATCAGGGCAATTTGCGTGCGGTCAAGCGAAAAGCGGTAATGGCTTGTCCCCGATAAATTACCAATGCTATACGTTATGGTTTTTGCCTGCGTATCAATGGTGTAGTTGTATTCGGTGTCCTCAGAAAGCCCAATGGTGCTTTGCCCAATAGGAACCGTGGCCTTTGTGTTGTAGATATACCACGTGCCCTGAATGTCTTGCGCGTCGTCGTATATACACCACCGGTGAACGCCAAGCGCAATACAGGCAATAATAAACAAGGTGAAGATACTGCCCGCAATAATAAGCAGAATGCGAAGCGGCGAGTGGTGCTTCTGTTTTTTCTTGCCCGCTTTCTTGCGCGTTTGACCTGATAGCTGGGCACTTCTTTCCTGCGGGGTAGCTGTTTTTTGTGGAGAAGCTTCCCTGCGCTGCTTGTCTGCCGGCGCAGAGGCATCCTTGTGCTGCCCGCTTGCCGATACAAAAGCTTCCCCGCATTGTCTGTTTATCGGCGCTACCTGCGCAGAATCTGCCTTTGCCGGTGAATAGCGAAAAGCTGGCTTCCCCCCTGAAACCAGCTTTTCCTCTACGGTATGTGCCGCGGAAGTGCCGTTGAGCACTTCCGGAACCATTTTTTCACTTTTATTTGCAGCATTTGCTGTATTTGCAGCATTTGCGGCACTCGCAGCATTCGTAACGCTTGCTGCACTTCTTGCGCCTGTCGTGTTTGCTGCACTTCTTGCGCCTGTCGTGTTTGCTGCATTCGCTGCATTTGTTGCGCTCGCATTTGCTGCAGGAACGCTCGCGTGCGCACGAGACGACTGCGAGCCTTTTACCGAACGACGCGTGGGCACTTCCAAGCTACCTTTCGCTGCAATCCTACCAACAAACGTCAAGCAAACCGTAAAAGCAGATTAATCCTGCTTACCAATAATGGTTGCGCCGCCCATATACGGAACAAGCACGTCGGGAACGGTAACGGTGCCGTCTTCGTTCTGGTAGTTTTCCACAATAGCAGCCATGGTGCGGCCAACTGCCAAGCCCGATCCGTTCAGCGTGTGTACAAAGCGCGTGCCCTTGAAGTTTTCAGGGTCGCGATAGCGAATGTTAGCGCGGCGTGCCTGGAAATCCCAGCAGTCAGAGCAAGAAGAAATTTCCTTGTACGCGTTGTAGCACGGCAGCCAAACCTCCAGGTCATACGTTTTGCAGCTTGAGAATCCAATGTCACCGGTACACAAGCTAATAACGCGGTATGGCAATTTCAGTTGCTGCAGAATGTATTCAGCATCGTTGACCATGGTTTCCAGGTCATCCTGAGATTCCTCGGGCTTAGAGAACTTCACCATTTCAACTTTGCTGAACTGGTGAACACGAATGATGCCACGGGTATCTCTGCCAGCAGCACCTGCCTCGGAACGGAAGCACGGTGTAAACGCGCAATATCTTAAGGGCAGCTTATCGCCTTCAAGCACCTCATCACGATGTAAGTTGGTCAATTGAACCTCGGCAGTAGGAATCAAATACATGCCATCGGTTGTTTTGAACAAATCTTCCTCAAATTTGGGAAGCTGTGCGGTACCCGTAAGCGTATCGGCATTCGCCACAGCCGGAACCCACCATTCTTTCATGCCACGGCTGGTGTGGGTGTCGGCCATGAAGTTAATAAGGGCGCGCTCTAAACGTGCACCCTGGCCACCCAACACGTAAAAACGGCTGCCAGCAAGCTTTACGCCGCGTTCGAAATCCATAATGCCCAGTTCAGGACCCAAATCCCAATGCGCTTTTGCTTCGAAATCAAACTCGCGTGGCGTGCCCCAACGGCGAACTTCAGGGTTATCGTTTTCGTCCTTGCCAATAGGAGTGGTAGGATGCGGCATATTCGGCGTGCTCATTAAGATTTCTTTCAAGCCTGCATCGGCAGCTGCACGGCGTGCCGTTGCTTGCTCAAGCTGGCCTTTAAGATCGCTTACCTGCTGCTTGATAGCCTCGGCTTCTTCCGATTTTCCTTGAGCTTTCAAAGTGCCAATTTCTTTGGAAAGGCTATTGCGTTTTGCTTGCAGCGTTTCTTCCTCAGAAATTGCAGCTAAACGCTCAGCATCAAGTTGTGAGAACCGTGCTGAGTCAAATGAGCTATTACGGTTCTTCATTGCCTCTTCTACCGCGCTCAAATTCTCACGCACAAACTTGATGTCTAACATGATGACTCCTTTTTCGTTGATTTTTTTAAACGCACCCATTTGCGTTGATTTATATGAACCTACAGTATAGCGCACCTGTTTGCAGCCGTTGCGCGCGTATTTAAAAAGTTAGAAGAAAGATAAGGTTCGCGCCCCGCTTTTACGGGCAAAAATAAAAAAAGCAGGTCTGTTTTAAACATACAGGTCGCCCGTGGTAAGACAGCGAGCGCGAAATCAATGAGGTAAGTATATTTAAAAGACACTTTCGCACTAAAAGTCAGCGAGAAGCGTATCGGCGTAGGTAGTTAGCCCGTTGCGCGACCGAGCGGCCTTAAGGGCCGTGACGAGGAGCGCAAAAGGGTTAAATACCACGCCTAGACGCTTCGCAGCGTCAAAAAATTCCGCCGTTCGGCAGAACGGCGGAATGAATAGATGGTGGAGTGTACGGGGTTCCGGGGTTCGTAAACGAACCCCGACCCTTCGCAATCATAGATTGCTCAGGCGAATTCCTAAAAACGTGCCACTGGCACGTTTTCTTAACGGAATTCCACCTCATCGGTTCGAACCCCTTAACTGACCTGCAAGTATAAAAAAAGCAGGTCTGTTTCCAAACCTGCATGATTTCCATGGTGGAGTGTACGGGGTTCGAACCCGTGACCTCATGGCTGCCAGCCATGCGCTCTACCAACTGAGCTAACACCCCAAAAGTTGTGCAAGAAAGAAGTATAGCCATTTACCTTTTGCGGTCAAGCTTTTTTTGAAATTTCTTTCTTATACACGTAACTTAGATGTGTTCTAAATGCTATGCGCAAGTGCGCTTTAAAAGCATATCGCGAACTGCGGAAATGTGCGCGGGCGTAGTACCGCAACAGCCACCAATAATAGTTGCGCCCGCATCCACAAGTTGTGAAAGAGCACTACAAAACTCCTGTGGCGGGCAATGATAAACCGCTTGCCCCGTGCTCGTATCGGGAAGCCCCGCATTCGGCTGCACCACTAAAGGAACTGCCAATTCATTATTGTTCCCTAAAACACGCAGAGCACGCACATATTCCTGAACTACGCCAAGCGCTTCCGCAGGCCCTACT
>CAVDDP010000084.1:0-9990 GCA_963607695.1 Hallerella sp. | reverse complement strand
GGTCATAGAAACAAAAGACCCGCAGGAAGCCCGCGGGTCAGTGATAGTTTGGTGGAGGCGCGGAGAATCGAACTCCGGTCCATACTAGATTCCGCACAAGGCGCTACAAGCTTGTCCAACGCTTTTGTTTAGAAGGAAAGACGCCCGTTGGCGGGCTTCTTTACAATCGAGCTGGTTCAATCTTTGCTTAGCGCATACCAACCACGTAGCTAAGCGCATTTCCCTAAAATGACGCGTTCCTTGAAGCGGGAAAATTTCAAGTTCAGCGGCTCTGAGCGATTAAGCTGCAAGAGCGTAAGTGTTTTGAGTTTTGCCAATTAATTTGACAGTACCCTTGTTTAGCGTGGAAAGGAGACCACGGCTTGCTCCCTATGAAAAACCTACCATGTCGAAACCAGTCGCCCCCAATAAAGCTTGTTTCACGGGTATAATAAGAAACAAAGCAGGGCGGAAGGCTCCACCTTTTCAAAGTGCGAACTGCATTGTGCCTGGGTATTTGTGTTTTGTCAAGCAAAAACCCGCTTTTTGTTTCTTTTTCGCAAGAAAATGCTTGCGCAAGCCAAAGCTAACCCCTAGAATGTAACGGTTTCTAATCACACATGCTTGCGTGACTTGATCCGCTAGTGGCCACCGGAAAAAGGCTGCGGATATCAGGGAAGACCGCAGGCAGAGGACTAACGAATGGAGAAGTCATGGCAAAAATCAATATTGCCAGCCTGCTTGACGCGGGCGCACATTTCGGTCATCAGACCCGTCGCTGGAACCCTAAGATGAAACCCTATATCTTTGGTCATCGTGGCGACATTTACATCATCGACCTCAAACAAACGCTGTTGGGCATGGACAAAGCATACACTGCTGTTGCCAACATTGCACGCAAGGGCGGCACTGTGCTGTTCGTGGGCACCAAAAAGCAAGCTCAGGAAGCAGTAACCGAAGCTGCTAACCGCTGTGGTCAGCCTTACGTTAACGCTCGTTGGTTGGGCGGCATGCTTACCAACTTCACAACCATCCGCTCACGTGTTCAATACATGGAAGAGCTTGAGGCTATGCAGGCCGACGGTCGCATGAGCCTTCTTCCTAAGAAGGAACAAGCAATTTTGGGCAAAGAGCTGGCTAAGTTGCAAACCAACCTGAACGGTATTCGCAACATGACCCGCACTCCCGATGCTATCTTTATTATTGACACCAACCGCGAAGCTTTGGCAATTAACGAAGCAAAGCGCCTGCGCATTCCCGTAATTGGTACGCTTGACACCAACTGCGACCCCGATGACGTTGAGTACGGCATTCCGTGCAACGACGATGCTATTCGTTCGGTGCGCCTTATGGCCGACTTTATTTCCGACGCTGTTTTGGCTGGTGGCGTTGCTCCTGTAACGGCCGAGGAAATGGCACCTGCTGCTGCAGAAGAAGCTGCACCTGCAGAAGAAGCTGCTGCTGAATAAGCATGTGCTTATTTGAAGTTTTTGCATTCACGCTAAATTGGGCGGCGCATATGGTGCCGCCTTATTCTGAGAAAGGAAGAAACCATGGCTAACATTACCGCTTCTATGGTTAAAGAACTTCGCCAAATGACCGACGCTGCCATGATGGAGTGCAAAAAAGCACTGGTAGAGGCCGATGGCGACATGGATAAAGCCGTTGACATTTTGCGCACCCGCGGTTTAGCTGCTGTTGCGAAAAAGGCTGGCCGCGCCACCAACGAAGGCGTTGTTTGGCCTGTTGTTGCTGCCGATGGCAAATCTGCTGTTATTTTTGAAATGAACTGCGAGACCGACTTTGTTTCCAGCAACGCAAAGTACAAGGAATATGCTGCTCGCATTGGTGCTGCTGCACTTGCCGCAAAGCCTGCTGATATGGATGCTTTCAAGGCTGCTAAAGGCGAAGACGGCGTAAGCGTTGAAGAAATTCTTACCGACGCCATTCATATTTTGGGCGAAAACATTCAGATTGCTCGTTTTGAAGTAATTGAAGCCGATGCTATTGCTTCCTACATTCACATGGGTGGCAAAATTGGCGTTTTGGTTACGTTTGACACTGATTGCGATGCTGCTTCTGAAGCATTTGCAGAGTATGGTCACGGTGTTGCCATGCAAGTTGCTGCCGATAGCCCTCTTGCTGTTGACGCATCGGGCGTTGATGAGGCTTTGGTTGCTCACGAGCGCGAGATTTACCTGGCTCAAGCTGCTGAATCGGGCAAACCTGCTAACATTCAAGAGAAAATGGTTGAAGGCCGCATTAACAAGTACTTGGCTGAGGTTACCCTTTTGGGCAAGTCTTACATCAAAGACCCCGATTTGACCATTGCTCAGCTTACCGAGAAAACCGCAAAAGAGCTGGGCGGATCCATCAAGATTTCCGGATATCGTCGCCTTTGCGTTGGTGGGGAATAATTCGCCTTTCATTTGTTTCGTGTTGTGAGCTTTCAAGTGCTAGCTGCATGAAAAGTTAAGTGTATTGTTCTTTTGCCTTTGGCATAAATAACATAACTACAAAAAAGGAAGTGCTCGCCCGGGCGCTTCCTTTTTTATGGTGCTCATTTGCGCTAAGGTATTTTGCGCTGCTTGTGTGAACGTGCGCGCTATAATGAGCGCATGGATCAGCTGATGACAGATTACTTATCGTATTTGAGTATTGAACGGGGCAGTGCTGCCAAAACCGTTGAGGCCTATACTCATGATTTAACACGGTTTGAAGAGTTTTTGGAAGAAAAAGATGTTTCGCCGCATGATGCGAAGCGTGAGCACATCGTTGATTTTCAAATGCACTTAAGCAAGCTTGGTTATGCGGCAACCAGCATTAAGCGCACGCTTTCTACCATTAAAGGCTTCTACAAATTTCTGGTGCGCGAAGGTATTCGCACCGATAACCCTTCCGATGTTATTTTTGCTCCTAAAACGCCGCAAAAGCTTCCTTCTGTTTTAAGCATTGACCAGATAACAAAGCTTCTTGACCAGGAGTTTCCTAATACTCCAGCGGGATATCGCAACCATGCCATGCTGGAAGTTTTGTATGGTTGCGGCTTGCGCGTAAGTGAACTTACTGGGCTTGATTTGCACGATGTGCAGCTTGAACAGGGCTTTTTGCGCGTGTGTGGCAAGGGGAACAAGGAACGCATTGCTCCTATTTCAGGCGCTGCAGCCCGTGCAATGCAGGAATACGTGCAAAAAGGGCGCGCCGCTTTAAGCCTTGCGGCACAGCGCCCAACTTCTGCTGTTTTTCTTAATACGCGCGGTACACGTATCTCACGGCAAAGCGTTCACAAAATAGTAGCTCAAGCTGGCCTTATCATTGGCGTTTCTGATTTGCATCCCCATACGCTTCGCCATTCTTTTGCAACTCACATGCTTGAAGGCGGTGCTGATTTGCGTGTTATCCAAGAGATTTTGGGCCATGCAGATATTTCAACCACCCAAATTTACACCCATGTTGATAGAACTCATTTGCATGAGGAATACGTAAGCGCACATCCGCGCGCACATCTGAAAAGCTCGTGCCAATCTTTTCGCGAAGAATTGCGCACGCTGTAGCGCATAGCATGCGCATCTGAAAAAAACAAGCGGCTTTCTTGAGCTTCTGAGCCCTCCCGCTTTGATCTTGCATGTAATGCAGGATAATTTTTACCCAAAATATGCCTCTTGTGTGTGAAAAGCTCTAAAAAAGGGTGGATTTGGGTTGAAAGGTGTGAAAAAGTGTTTATACTGAGCACATCGGGAATGCAAAGGGCGTAATGTATGCGAAAGGAGGACGCGCCGTGATAGACCTTATGGGCCAATATAGCTACAAGGTTGATGCAAAGGGCCGCGTTTCTCTTCCGCCTAAGTTTGCCAAAGAGCTTCCCAAGGAATTGATTGTGACGCTTAATCCCGAGAAAACCTGCTTGCTGCTTTTTGAACCAAACGATTTTAACGATTGGGTCAAACGCTTTTTTGAAAGCGATGGCGGTTTTCAGCAATCCAACGCGCGCCATGAGAAGATTCGAAGTGTGTTGAAAGGCCGTGCAAAAGAAATAGAAACAGACTCCGCCGGCCGTATCAACATTCCTTCTGATCAACGTGAATCAGCGCACATTGGCTCAACAGCAGTGTTCATTGGTAACACCGGCTACATTGAGATTTGGGATCCTCAGGCACGCGAAGCATTCGAATCCGAAATTGATTTGGCAGCTCTGCTGTACGGAACTGCCGAGCAGCACCTTGACTGAAGAATTTAGACACATACCCGTCCTGCTCACCGAGTGCCTGGATACACTCGCACTCAAATCACACTCCGTATTCGTGGATGCAACACTCGGTGGAGCAGGGCATTCCCTAGAAGTAGCTCAATTGTTAGGCTCTGAAGGAATGCTCATTGGAATCGATCAAGATGATGTGGCGCTTGCCGCTGCACAAACTCGGCTTGAATCGCTTCCGGAAGATGTGCGCCCGCGCCTTGCCCTGCTTAAGGGCAACTTTGGGAATATGGATGAACTGTTGATGAGCATCCCCGTTCCCGGCATAGACGCCATTCTTTTTGACCTGGGTGTTTCTTCCGTGCAAATTGACACGCCAAACCGGGGCTTTTCCTTTAAGGAGGACTGCCCCTTGGATATGCGCATGGATGGTTCGGGTAAACTTACCACTTTAACCGCAGCAGAGATCGTTAACACCTATACCGCAGCAGATCTCACCCGAATCATTCGCAGCTACTCCGATGAGAAATGGGCAAGTAGAATTGCGCAGTTCATTGTGGAAGCTCGCAGGCGTCAACCCATAGAAACCAGTGGGCAATTGGTAGAAATTATCAAGAATGCTATTCCTGCTTCTGCCCGGCGTGCTGGTGGTCACCCTGCAAAGCGAACTTTCCAGGCGCTTCGCATTGAAGTAAACGACGAGCTGGGCGTTTTGAAACGCGGCCTTGAAGCGGCGATTCGCTGGTTAAACCCGGGCGGGCGCATTGCGGTTATTACGTATCATTCGCTTGAAGATCGCATGGTAAAAGAGCAGTTTGCGGAATGCGCAAACCGCTGTACCTGCCCCCCTGACCTGCCGGTATGTGCATGTGGTCACGCACCGCTTTTGAAGCTTATTACGCGCAAACCCATTCTTCCGTCTAAGGATGAAATTGAAAGAAATCCGCGCTCGCGTAGCGCGAAGTTGCGCGTAGCGGAAAAGTTGTAAGTAAACCGGCATTGGGCTTATGGGCAGGGGCACGCAGAAGTTAGCACGCAGAAGTTAAAGCCAAAGCTCAAGCCATAGCAGCAAAGTGTTGGTACCTCTTACACCAGTACTCCAAAGTGTTTGTAGAGCTTATAAAAACGGAAAGGATAAAACGTGGCTTCTGCCGCACATGCATATCAAGAAAGGTCGTTCGAGAGGGTCTATGAAGCTCCTCGTCCGAATGTGCGTGTGCGCACCAATCCGCAAAAGCAAGAACAAGCTTCGAAAAAAACATTGCTTGCTGCTGCCATCTTCGTATTGGTAATAGCTATTGTTGCTGCCGTTTTTGCAGTTATTCACGTTGTTTTAGACTCAGAATCGGTTTCTCTTTCGGTGCAAGCGCAAACGGTTTCCGATAATTTGATAGATGCTCGCCACGAGGGAAGCCTTTTGGAAGTGGAAGTAAGCACGCTTTCGAACCCTACGCGCATTCAGGAAGAAGCGCAAGAGCTGGGTATGATTTCTCCCGATACGGCAACGGTTATAAAACTTGGTGAAGATGTTGTGGTTACGAACGATCAAGGGGATCTTTCGCTTGCGGGAAGCCTTAAGGTTGTAGCACGTAACGAATAAAAAAGGGGAGAACCTTGCCTCATGTCTCGTTTTGCTTATAACAACCAATCGCATACGACCGCAGCGAATGCGGCTTCTTTTTCTTCTGATACTAAACTTGATGCGCGAGCCCGTATTGTTATTATCATTGCTTGCGCTCTTGCTGTGCTTTTTGCCATTCAGCTTTTCCGGCTTCAGGTTATCGATGCCGATGGCAATGCTGAAAGAGGCCAGGCTGCACGCGATTCATCGGAAACACTTTTGGCTCATCGCGGCACCATTTACGATAGAAACGGCAATGTGCTTGCCACCAGCGTTGAAGTGAAGTCGGTCTATTGTGACCCCACGCTTATTTCCGACCTGCAAGAAGAATCGCAAGATCTGGCTTCTGTTCTAGGCAACAGCGTGGAGTATTATTCCGACATCTTAACAACGCCCGATTCCCGCTACGTGTGCATTGCGCGCAAAATTTCCGTTGAAGATGCCGATAAGCTTATTGAACTGGACTTAGATGGCGTGTACTACGAGGACGAGCTGGAGCGTGTGTATCCGTATGGCGAAGTAGGCGGCCAGATTATTGGTTGCCTTAACTCAAACGGCGAAGGCTATACTGGTCTTGAAGCCTATTATGATGACATCTTAAAAGGCACGAATGGCGTAAAGCGCGCCCAGGGAGGCGTGAAGGGTGCTTCTATCCCCGGCACCGTGTATGAGCAAACAGATCCGGTGGATGGTCAAGACATTATGGTATCGCTTGACATTGAAATGCAGGCATACCTGGAAGAGCAAATAAAGGCTTCGGCAGAAAAGCTTGATGCCGATAACTCATCGGCTGTTCTTATGGATGCAGGTACGGGTGAAATTTATGCGGCAGCTTCTCTTCCCTTATTTAACCCTTCAGACAGAACAACGGTGGAAGAAGGAGCAACCGATCTTAAGTGCGCAACGCAGGCATTTGAGCCGGGCTCGGTGTTTAAAACGGTTTCGGCAATGGCGCTTTTGGAAAACAACGCCATGGGCACCGAAGATGAAATTGAATGCCCTGCTGAAATTGAAGCCGATGGCTACACGGTAACGGATGCCCATGAACGCAGTGCGTGCACCTATAGCTTGCGCGATATTATGGCGTATTCCTCGAATGTGGGCATTGCGTTATCCATTGAAGACCTGGGCTTTTCGCTTTTCTATGAAGAGATAAACAAGTTCTTGCTTACGCAGGCAACCGGGGTGGATTATCCCAACGAAAGCTCAGGTTATTTGCTTGACCGCGATTCGTGGTCGCACATTCAGGGCTACAATATTTCGTTTGGACAAGGCGTTATGGTAACGCCGCTTCAAATGGCCCGTTTCTATGGCATTCTTGCCAACGATGGCGTTGCGGTTACTCCTCATTTCCTGATTGCCATGCCGCAAACAGGCGAATACGTAAGCTACGACACCCAAACAATAACAACTAATACCCAAGCGCTTGATTCAGCCGTTAGCATGTTAAGCTCGGTTGTTGAGTACGGTACCGCCACCACAGCTGCCATTGACGGATATACTGTTGCCGGAAAAACCAGCACCGCCGAGGTAGCTTCCGATGATGGTGGTTACAAAGAGGGTGTTTACAATCTGGCGTTTTGTGGCTTTTTGCCCGACTCTACCAGCAAATTGGTATGTTTTGTGACAACCGGCGAGACACCGTACCAAACGAACGTATGCGAGCCGTTTAAGGCTATAATGTCGTATGCAATAGAACGCTACAAAATTTCGCCAAAGTAAATGAAGTAAAGGGAGAGTCTGATGGTTAAAACCTGCGCTCAGCTTTTTTCGCATATTGAATGCACCATAATAGGCAATGCCGATGAACCAGTGAGTGGCATTGCGTATCGAAGCGATAAGGTGGTGCCGGGCGACGCCTTTTTCTGCATAGTGGGAAAGGTAACCGATGGCCACTCCTTTGCGCAAGACGCCATTAATCGCGGCGCAAAAGTGCTGGTGGTAGAGCGTAAGTTATACCTGGCCGACGCCACCGATGTAACGGAAGTTGTGGTTTCTGATTCCCGTAAAGCCATGGCGCTTGCGGCGGCCGCGTTCAACGATTTCCCCTCTTCAAAGTTTGACCTGGTGGGCATAACGGGTACCAATGGCAAAACAACCACCACGTATCTGGTTGACCATATTGCAACCGAAGCGGGCATGAAATCGGGCATTATTGGTACGGTGGGCGTTATCATTGATGGCAAACGGGAAAAAACAGCGAATACCACGCCGGAATCTTCCGATTTGCAATCGCTTTTAGGGCGCATGGCGCAAAGCAAGCGCAGCGTTGTTGCCATGGAAGTAAGCTCGCATGCCCTTGACCTTGAGCGCGTGTGGGGGTGCAACTTTGCAGTTACGGCCTTTACGAACTTAACGCAGGATCACCTTGATTATCACCATACCTTTGAGGAATACTTTGAAGCTAAAGCACTGCTTTTTGGCGAAGGATACCCCGCAAAACGGGTTATTTGCATTGATGACAAATGGGGCTGTGAGCTTTTGAAACGTTGTTCAAAAGCGGGGGATGATATCATTACCACCGGCTTTGATAAGTCGGCACAAATTCACCCTGAAGAAGTGGAGTATTTTCAAACTCATACGCGCGTGAAGTTGTATGCATGCGGCACCACGTATGACTTTGAGTATCCGTTAGTAGGAAAGTTCAATGTTTCCAACATGATGACCGCTTTTGGCATTGCGCTTTCTTTAGGTATAAGCGCCGCGGCCATTATCAGTTCGTTTGAAAAGCCGGTGTTCGTGCCTGGCCGTTTGCAGCGCGTGCATACAGAGCACGATGGCGGCATTTCCATTTATGTTGATTACGCTCACACGCCCGACGCGCTTGAAAAAGCGCTTTCGGCGGTGGCGGCTTTGTCGAACAACAAAACGCTGGTGGTGTTTGGCTGCGGTGGAGACCGCGATGCCACCAAGCGCCCGCTTATGGGCCGCGTTGCACTTACCGCAGATTACGCGGTAGTTACCAGCGATAACCCGCGCACCGAAGATCCACAAGCCATTATCAACGACATTCTTGCGGGTATGGGCGAAGCAAACGGAAACTATGAAGTTGAACCCGACCGCCGTAGCGCTATTGCGCGTGCTATTGCGCTTGCTCAACCGGGTGATTCCATTTTAATTGCAGGAAAAGGTCATGAAGATTATCAGCTGGTAGCGGGGCAGGTGCTCTCGTTTGACGACGCAATAGTAGCAGCTGAAGAGCTTGAACGTGCCTTTGGGCAAGAGTAGGAAATCAAGGAGTTTTTAGCGCATGCTGTTGAATGCGAAACAAATAGCCCACATAACGGGCGCAACTATAGTGGTTGAACCGCTTGCTGCAAAAGAGCTGGCACGCAGCCTTACGTGGGATTCACGTGAAGTAACACCCGATGCTCTTTATGTTGCGCTTCCCGGCCAGCGGGTAGATGGGCATTCCTTTGTGGATGCTGCACTGCAGGCGGGGGCTTCCCTTGCTTTAGTTATGAAAACACCCGGCGCTCAAACGTGCGCGTTAGCAAAAGAGCTGGGAGCAGGCATATTGGAAGTGCCCAACACCACCGCCGCTATCACGCAGCTTGCACGCGCGTGGCGCTTGCAATTGCAGGGCAGCGTTATTGGCATTACGGGCTCAAGTGGGAAAACAACCACCAAAAACTTAGTGCGCGATGTTTTATCGGCAAAGTTTTCCGTGGTTGCTACAAAGGCAAATCAGAACAATGAGCTGGGCGTTCCTAAAACTATCTTAAGTGCCAATGCTGATACCAACTACCTTGTGGTAGAAATGGGCATGCGCGGCGCAGGGCAAATACAATCACTGTGTTCATTCGTAAAGCCCGATATGGGGCTTATTGTGAATGTAGGCGAAAGCCACATTGAGCTTTTGGGCGGGCGCGATAACATTGCCCGTGCTAAAGGGGAACTGTTCTGCGAGCTTCCTTCCTATAAAGGTGTTGCGTTTGTGAATGCAGCGTGCGATTACGCTCAGTTTTTGTGTGAAAATGCCCAGCTTGCAGCGCGGGATGTTCGTGTGGTGCAATTTGGCTTAGAAGAAAAGCCGAAAGATGAAAGCCCTGCCGTGTGGGCTGAAGATGTTCACTTAGACGAGCAGGGGCGCCCGTGTTTTACCTTGTGCGCTCAGGGTTTTCCTTCTGTTGTTCGTGGTGTTTCAAGTGTGCCAGTGTGTTTGAATTTGCGTGGTTTGCACAATGTTTCAAAT
>CAVDDP010000083.1:0-10183 GCA_963607695.1 Hallerella sp. | reverse complement strand
AGCTGCGCGTTATAACGCGGCTGCTCAGGTGCGTGCATCGTCATTGGAGGCGCTGGATAAAAAACACAAAGTGGTCTTTGGCTAAGTTGCCGTAAAGAAGGCACTCTTAATATCCGTCATGCAGCTCTTGCTTGCAGCGAAGCACGCCATCGCGGGCGCCTTTGAGCGATTTTTCGTAATACCAATTACCTGCCTTTACGGCAATTTCAAGGTTTGCGTTTAGCAATCGGCCTTTATGCATTTCGTTGCTTACTACCTCTTCCTTCTTCTCAAATCAAATACAGCGCGCGTAGTTCCAAAAGCTGTTATAGAATACGAAAGCTAAAATTGGGGCCTGAAACTACCAAAGTACGGAGTGAATAAAATACTCATACTGGTTTTTCGTGTGAAACGAGACTATATTTTGAGGTGATGTCAAATGAGTACCAGCAAGTCACACACACAATGAGAGGAAAAATCCGGCATGATTTCTGAACTTATCTCGCTTGCCGTTATAGCTGTTATCGCGGTTCTTGCGCCAATGCTAACTCGGATAATACCAGGAAGAGCTGTACCGGAAACGGTCATACTTATCTTTGCCGGGGCGCTGTTGGGTCCAAACCTGGCTGGCGTTATTACATTTGATGAAGCCTCTTCCCTTCTCTCTGACCTAGGGCTTGCCTTCCTGTTTCTTTTGGCAGGCTACGAAATTGATCCAAAAAACCTCACACAGGGGCAAGGCCTTAGAGGACTTATAACGTGGCTCACTTCATTTGCGATAGCTTTAGCGCTGCTCTTTGGTTTGAACGGCATTGTGAACCTACCGCTCTTAGACGTTGTCGCAATAGCTATAGCGCTCACAACTACGGCTATTGGCACATTAATGCCAATACTCAAAGAGCGAAGACTCCTTGGAACTCCAGTTGGCAATTCTGTGCTTGCCTATGGAACCTGGGGTGAACTTGCTCCAATAGTTGCCATTGCGCTTTTGCTTGGAACTCGCGCAGCGTGGAAGAGTTTGCTGGTGTTGCTTCTTTTCGTGGTAATTGCGGTAATCGTTGCTCTTAGAGGTAAGCGGCTCACTCGAAAGGCCCAGGCAATAAATAAAGATTTGGAAAAAGGTGTGCACTTGAACGCGGCAACTCGTGTTCGCGTTGTGGTCATGCTGCTTGTGTGTTTGCTTGCTTTAGCAGCTGCCTTCGACCTTGACATTATCTTGGGAGCGTTTGCAGCAGGATTCATTCTGCGCTACCTGGTACCACAAGAAGACGAATCCTTCCTACACGAAGTAGACGCTATTGCTTACGGCTTCTTCATCCCGTTATTCTTTGTGCTGTCAGGCGCTGGAATAAACTTCGGCGCCGTCTTAGAAAACCCGCTGATGCTGCTTTTGTTTATCTTACTTTTGCTTCTGGTGCGCGGCGTGCCCATCATGGTGTCTTTATGGATTGACCCCGCCACAAAAGATATGACGCTGTCAAGCCGCTGCAGTATCACGTTCTACTGCGTTACTGCCCTTCCGCTTATTGTTGCTGTAACATCGGTTGCGGTCAGCGCCGGAACAATGAGCTCCGATACGGCTTCTATTATGGTTGCTGCTGGGGCGGTTACCGTCCTTATCATGCCGCTTTTGTCGGGCGCAATATCCGAGGTTGGAAACATGCACCCGGTGGAAACAATCAAAGAAAGTCGCAACGCTTCGGTGAGCCTACGCGACCTCCTCTATGACAGAATAGCCTTCAGTAAGCTCGTTCGCGATGAAGGCAAGGCCATAATCAATGGGAAGAAACCAGAGGGTAGCGATTTGCAAAGCGAAATCCTTCTTGATCGCGCGAAAGGCTACGGAGCAGTTCACCCCAATGCTGTTGTTGGCGAGTTTTTGGAAGAAAAACATCACCTGGAAGCCGACTATCAAAGTCACCATGACCGCATTCAGCACATTCAGCAACGCCATGAGCTGCATCGATGCACACCGAAAGAGAAAATAGAGAAAACCAAGAATTCGAAATAATGCAGTTTTTATTATTCCGAACAAGGTTATCACAAAGAAGACGTAACTAATATCCGTCATGCAGCTCTTGCTTGCAGCGAAGCACGCCATTACGTGCGCCTTTGAGCGATTTTTCGTAATACCAATTACCTGCCTTTACGGCAATTTCAAGGTTTGCGTTTAGCAATCGGCCTTTATGCATTTCGTTGCTTACTACCTCTTCCTTCTTCTCAAATCAAATACAGCGCGTGCAGTTTCAAAAGTTGTTATAGAATGTGAAGGTTAAAAATTGGTTGCTGCAAATATTTAACTGCGGCGTAAACGATTACAGAAGGCTTATATGAACCCGTTTGCTTTCATTACAAGTTTTGGACTTGTAAGCATGTTCATGGACATCGTATACGAAGGAGCTTTGGCTGTTCAGGGGCCACTTTTGCTCTCATTGGGCGCCTCTGCTGCTTTAGTGGGAATAATTTCAGGGCTTGGAGAAGCAACCTCGCTTGCCGGCAGGTTGGTAAGCGGCCCTGCGGCTGACAAATCGGGCAAATACTGGGCATTTGCTATAGCTGGTTATGCAATTACCGCCTTAGCTGTTCCGGCTATGGGTTTTGCGGGAAGCGTTGTAGCGGTAAGCGCTCTCATCATCATTGAGCGGCTGGGAAAATCGGTGCGCACGCCATCGCGCGACGCCATGTTGGCGCATGCAAGTTCTGCTGTTGGGCGTGGAAAAGGGTTTGCACTACATGAAGCACTTGACCAGGTGGGAGCCATTACCGGGCCTTTAATTGTTGCTGCAATACTTTCTTATACTGGCGAAAATTACGCTCCTGCGCTTGGCGTTTTGCTCATACCTGGCGCAATAGCCATAGCAATCTTGTGCGTGCTGCGTCATAAAGCTCCAAACCCGGAGTTGTTTGAGAAGAAACAAGATTTACAAGCTCAAGCAAAAGCATCAAATGCTGCAAAGAAGGCAAGCGGCGTGGTGCAATCAGGCGCAGAAGACCAGGCAAACCCTGCGGAACAACTAGGTGCAGAAGACCAGTCAAGCGCTGCAGAACAACAAGTCACGAAAGAACCAACAAAGTACTCTTCCCTACCAAAAACATTTTGGGCATACGCTGCAATATGTGGAATTTGCTTATCTGGTGTGGCAACCTTTGCCGTTATGTCTTTCCACGCCGTTTCTGTTGGCGTTCTTTCCGCAGCTCAAGTGCCTATTGTTTATGCTGTAGCAATGGCAGTTGATGCAGTTGCTGCCCTTATTACAGGAAATTTATATGACCGAATAGGCCCAAAAACGCTTTTGGCTCTGCCGGTAATAAGTGCGCTCATTCCCTGGTTTGCCTATGGCGAAGCCTTTGCGGCAATCATAGCTGGTGCCGTAATTTGGGGGCTTGCAACGGGCGTGCAAGAATCAACAATGCGCGCCTATGTAGCCGACCTTGTTCCGTCTAACAAAAGAGCAACCGCCTATGGAATCTTTTCCCTGTTCACAGGCGTAGGTACGCTTCTGGGTGGAACCATTGCCGGCACGTTGTATGCAACGTTAGGCGCGGGAGCCATAATTGCGTGGGCAAGCATTGTTCAGATTATTGTTTTCGTGGTTATGATTGCTGTTATGAAGAAAACCCGTTGTTCGTAAAACCGTGATTTGGCTCTATAATGACAAAATCTGTTGCATAAGTTTGCGTTGTTGAAGTATGCAAAAAGTAAATCCTTCTGGGAAGGAGCATGTTGATGGACGAAAACAGCTTAGAAACCAACAGAGATGTTTCTTTAGTTGTATGTGAAATCAAATCAGTAATAAATACTGCACGTAGTAACGTAGCGCGGCACGTAAATACCGAGTTACTAAACACCTATTGGAATATAGGGCGCATCATCTGTGAATATGAGCAGACTGCACCGCAGCGTGCAGACTATGGAAAGCAGACGTTGCAGCTTCTTTCAAAAGAATTAACGAAAGAATTTGGTAAAGGTTTTTCGCGCGCCAATCTTTATAACATGAGACTGTTTTACTTGACATATAAGAAATTCCAGTCAGTGACTGGAAAATTAACATGGACACATTACTGCGAATTGCTTTCCATTTCCGACTCCGATAAACGAAGCTTCTACGAAAAAGAGGCTATCAACTCAGGCTGGTCAGTGCGCGAGTTAAAACGTCAAATTGCCACTTCGCTCTACGAAAGGTTATTGCTTTCTGAAGGAAAAACAAACAAGGAAGCAGTTCTTGCTTTAGCACAAAAAGGTATTGAAGTAACAACGCCCAGCGATATCATTAAAGACCCATATGTTTTTGAGTTTCTTGGTATTCCCGAAAACAAGCCAATTATGGAAAGCGATTTAGAAAGGGCACTTGTTCAACAAATTGAAAAATTCCTGCTTGAACTTGGGCGGGGATTTATGTTTGTGGGAACACAGCAGCGAGTAACACTTAATAACAACCATTACTACGTTGACATGGTTTTTTACAACAAGCCACTTCGAGCGTATGTACTAATTGAACTCAAGACAACAAAACTGCTACCAGAAGCTGTTGGTCAGCTCAATATGTATTTGAATTACTATGCAGCGGAAGTAAACGATCCAGAAGATAACCCTCCGATAGGTATTATCCTTTGTACCGACAAAACCAACGTGGAAGCAGAATACGCATTAGGTGGCTTGTCAAATAATATTTTTGCATCACGCTATGTCCTCTACATTCCAAATAAAGAACAGCTTGTTCAGCAGGTGAAGACTGTTTTGGAAGAATGGCACGAAGACAGCAGCGGTTAAACACTATCCCGTTCTCTATTCAATTTTGTGACCCTAGAAACAGTCTCGCCTCCTCTACTGGTTAAATTCCTCGCTCGCGTTTGTGAATTATCCGCCCCTGTTCACGTTTTGCTTTCTGCTCACGTTCTGTTCACGTTCATTCCACACGCAGTAATCAGAAGCAACAGAAAGTTCTACGGAATGTGCGTTGTGGTACTAAATGTCGAACGAGATTTGTCGAATACGCTTACGTTGTTGCTGGTTGGCTTCATTATAAGCTTATGTTCAAGGGAGCAAAAATCCTTCCTGCCTTGTTTGTTGCTTTGGCAGCTGCGCGTTATAACGCGGCTGTCCAGGTGCGTACTTCATCATCGGAGGCGCCGGAGGAAAAACGCTGGCCTTCTTGCCAGGTGCCAGTGCCGGCAGCTTCCGCTAAAAGTTGGCCGCTTTCGCCTAAACTTGAAGAAGCGGAAGTGCAAAACGGAATAACGGTTTTACCGGTAAAGTTGTTATCGGTAACGAAATGATTGGTTGGCCATGCTGCAATCCCCCACCAAATGGGATAACCAATAAGCACCGTGTCGTAGTTTTCCCAACCATCGGGCGTTGTTTGTGTAAGCGGAATATCACGCAGGCTTTCGTCATCGTGCTCGCGCGAAACACGGCTTGAGCTGTTGTTGTAATCCAGGTCATCGCTGGTGTACGCCTCAGAGGGAGCAATCTCAAAGATATCGGCACCAAGTTCATCTGCTGCTGCCTGAGCAACGGCGCGTGTGTGACCCTGCGCGGAAAAATAGGCAACCAGAATTTTTGAGCCCGAGGATTGCGCACTGGTGGAAGCGGATGCACTTGTGTTAGAGGAAGCATCAGAAGCGCTCGTGCTGCTGGCACTGTTGCTATCGCTGCTACTTGCGCTGCTGCTTGTAGTTGCGTTGCTGGAACAGCCGCCAAACAATGCCCCTACCATTATTGCTGCAGCGGTTGTTGCACCAATGGTTATAAAGCGGCGGCGGGAAACATGCTGGATGTTTTCAATTTTCATGGTATGCACCTATCCTTGAACATATAATTTTTCTTGACAATGCGGTTATAACAACCGATAGTAACTATCGGTCAAGAAAAACTTTTGAGCTATGGAGAAAAGATGGAGCAAACAGCAGAAGCAATTAAGAGCGCGCCCGCGCCAGCATCCAAACCAGCGCCCAAGCGCGTGCAATCAAGCGGCAAGCTCTTTACCATGATGCAGGCTTGCCACGAAACAAACCTGAGCTACCAAACATTGAAGTTTTATTGCAATCAGGGGCTTGTTCCCAATGTGAAGCGCGATAAAAACAATCGTCGCGTGTTCAACGAATATGATATTGAGTGGATAAAAAGCCTTGTGTGTTTGAAGAAGTGTGGTTTAAGTATTGAAGAAATGCGTGATTACCTGCAATTATGCTTGCAAGGAAAGGAAAGTATTCCTGAGCGCAAAGTAATGCTTGCCAGAAAACGTGAGCGCCTGGTAGAGGAACTCAACGAAATTCAAGCAAGCATTGACTTTCTTGATTGGAAACAAAGCTTTTACGATGACGTGCTTGCCGGCCGCACGGAATACTTCAGCAACCTGGTGCCGCAGGAGTAGTTGGCGTTCCTGCCGTGGTAGGCGCGCTGGGCGCAGTAGGCGCGCTGTGTTACACCCATGTATTCTTCTGGCGGATTTAGAGCTAACTTTGAGCTAATTTAAAACTTATTGTTAAACTTTAGTTAAACAGGTATTGCTTAATCCCTAGTATTTTGATAGGATTTAATCGTTCAAAAATAGAAACCATTGAAAGGAACGAACATGACAGTAAAAGCACTTAACCGTATTGATGAGCTGATTGGCAACACTCCCCTTATCAAGCTGAACGTATCGGACAAAGCAAACGTGTACGGCAAACTTGAGTACACCAACCCCGGCGGATCAATTAAAGACCGTATTGCAAAGGCGATAATCGACGACGGCATTGCAAGTGGAAAAATTAACAAAGACACCGTAATCATTGAATCTACCAGCGGAAACACCGGCATTGGCCTTGCGATGATTGGCGCTGCATACGGGTTGAAGGTTATCATCTTCTTGCCAAACACCATGAGCGTTGAGCGCCGCAAACTCATTGAAGCATATGGCGCAGAGCTTCGCATTGTAGATGGCGGCGTGCCGCTTGCAAATGAAGAAGCAGCCAAGCTTTTGGCAGAAACCCCGAATAGCTTTGCTCCCAGCCAATTCACCAACCCCGTTAATGCTAAAGCACACTACGAAACAACAGGCCCTGAAATTTGGGAAGACACCGAAGGCGAAGTTGCTGCATTTGTAGCAGGCGTTGGAACTGGCGGCACCCTTACCGGAACGGGCAAATACTTAAAAGAGCACGACTCAAACGTGAAAGTTTTCGCTGTAGAGCCTGATGAATCGCGCGTTTTAGAGGGTGGCCCGAATGGTGCACACAAGATTCAAGGCATTATGGCTGGGTTTATTCCTGAAGTGCTTGATCAAAATATTTATGATGAAATCATTCACATTAGCACCGAGGAAGCTTTTGAATACCAAAAGAAGCTTGGCCATGAACAGGGCATCTTTGTTGGCATTTCCGCTGGTGCCGCGGCTGCTGCAGGCGCAAAGCTGGCTGAGCGCCCCGAATTTGAAGGCAAGAACATCGTAGTTATTTTGCCAGACACTGGTGAACGTTACTTGTCTATGCTGTAAATAACGAGCAATCAAGCGAAGAAAAAAATGGCTCATGGCGAATTCGTCATGAGCCATTTTTTATTGCGTAAATATGCTACGCAACCCCAGCTTTTTCTAAAGACAGACGCGCCTACACTGTTTCTTGTAGCGTTCTCCACGCTAATTGTGCGCACTTAACGCGCGCGGGCATGCGGGAAATTCCTTCCAGCTGATACGCTTCGCCTAAGGCATCAATTTGCTCTTGGGTGAGTTCTTCCCCACGAATCATGGCAAGAAAACTTTCGGCAAGTTGTTTAGCCTGTTGAACCGGCATGCCGGTAATGAGTTCCGCCATGATGTCGGCACTCGATTGCGAAATTGCACACCCGCTTCCGGTAAAAGCAGCCTCTTCAATTACGCCGTTTTCTACAACAAGCGAAAGTACAATATCATCGCCGCAACTGGGGTTTACGCCCTGATGAGTGTGCGTTGGTTCTTCTATTTCGTATTTGCAACTGGGATACGTGTTATGTTCAAGCAACGCGCCCTGATAAATTGACTCAAGCCCCATGGAAAATCCTCCAAACTGAAGAGAGGCCATTGATTAGTTTTTCTACATCGCTCGCATCGTTATAAAAAGCGAATGACGCGCGGCAGCAACTATCAATGCCCATTGAAGTAAGTAACGGTTGCGCACAGTGATGACCTGCACGAATAGCAACATCTAAGGAATCAAGAATGCTTGAAACATCGTGCGGATGCACACCTTTTACGTTAAACGACACAACACCGTGATGTGCCGCTGGATCATCTGGGCCTATAAGTTCAATAAACCCAAGCTCTTTCATTTTGTCCATGCACAACTTAACAAGTGCGGCGTCGCGCGCTTCTATTGCCTCAAAACCAATTGCTTGCATAAAGTCAACAGCTGCACCTGTTGCCGCAATGCCGGCAGCATCTTGTGTTCCCGCCTCAAACTTTTCAGGAATTGGTGCCCACACCGCGGAATCTTCCGTTACGGAATCTATCATCTCGCCGCCCGTGTAGTTTGGCTCCCATGCTTCCAGCAGTTCACGTCGTGCCCAAAGCACGCCAATTCCCATAGGGCCAAACATCTTGTGTGCGCTAAACGCGAAGGCATCGCAACCAAGTTCGTTTACATCCACGCGCATGTGCGGCGTACTTTGAGCGCCATCCACAAACATAAGTGCGCCAACCTCGTGCGCTCTATCGGCAAGCGCACGCACGGGATTGCACACGCCAAGCACGTTAGAAACATGCGTACACGATACTATTTTGGTAGCAGGACCAATTTTTGCTTCAATTTCTTCCTGAGTAATAATGCCCTGATCATCTGGGCGCAAATACACCAGTTTTGCACCGGTACGTTTGCAAGCTTGCTGCCAAGGAATGAGATTGGAATGGTGCTCCATAATGGATATGCACACTTCATCGCCTGGCTGCAGAAGGTTTTCGCCAGCGCAACGGGCAAGAACATTGAGCGACTCACTGGCGTTACGCGTGAATACAATTTCATCTTTGTCTGACACGCCAATGAAAGCGGCAATTTTTGCGCGTGCATCATCAATTGCCTGCGTGGCTTCTATAGACAAGCGATACAAACCGCGCAACGGGTTAGAGTTAAGCGTTTCGTAGAAGTTTTTCTGCGCCTCTATCACACATGCGGGGCGTTGCGCTGTAGCCGCGCTGTCGCAAAATGCCAGTTCAGGATTATCGCGCAAAAGCGGGAAAAGTTCCTTATAGGGGTTTTGGTAAATGTCTGTTACTTGTTCAATTGGTTCCACCGTTACTCACCCTCTTCCCCCTCTTTGCATGCAACACTGCTGCCCAACACTGCCACTGCCAAACGGTCTACTGCCTGGGCTGCTTGCGCGTCAAATGCTTCTACGTAAGCTTTTTCAAACGACGCCTTCATGAACAAGGCGTTTACGGCTGCATCGTCTAAACCGCGCGCAGCAAGGTAATAGCGCTGCGAAGCGGGCACATGCCCAATGGTTGCACCGTGGTTTCCTTGCACGTCATCTTCATCGCACAAAATGATGGGAAGAGACTTATTTTTGGCGCCCTCATCTGCGATAAGAACACTTTCAAGCTCATGGCCGCGTGCTCCTTTTGCGCCATGGATAAGGTCTATTGTTGCACGCAGAGACTTGTTTGCCTGCGCGCCCAGCACGCCATTTGCCTGCAAGTCGCTTTTTGTTTGCTTGCCAAAATGACGCACCAAAAAGTTCATATCCAGTGCGTTTTCTGCGCCTAGGTAATTTGTTTTTACCTTACATGAGCTGCGGAAACCATGAAGTGCAGCACCGTAGCCGCCATAAAAGGCGCCACCGCCCAGGTAGGTTTGCGCAGTATCTACCACAGCATTATCTGTTGTTTTAACTTCAATACTTTCAAGATAGGTCCAGCTTTTATCAAGTGTTTGCAGCGTAGCAATATCAACGTGTGCGCCCTGCTGTGCAATAACGCGCAGAAAAATTGCTACCGCACCTGTGCCAGGAGCAGGAGAATCTGCCTGCAGGCGAATAGAGGCGTGCGCGCCTTCTTCCACCAACACGTCTACCAAAGCAGCAGTCACACCAGGTGCAGCCTTTACGCGCACAACAAGTGGTTCTTGCGCGTTAGTGCAATGAGCTACCGAATATGCGCGCGCAGCACCTGTACTTTGAGCTGCACCTTTAATCCATGCGAGCGCTTCTTCTCCCAGCGCGCTTGACACCGCACTGCGAGGAACGGCATCTTTG
>CAVDDP010000082.1:0-10350 GCA_963607695.1 Hallerella sp. | reverse complement strand
CGTTCTGAAACACGCTTATACCACAAAAAAAGCGTGTGGAGTTCGCTCAACCCTTCGCCACCTTGCCCTGCATCTTGCCCTTCACCGCTCGCATTTTGCACCAAGCACCTGCATGTAACGCTCGCAAGAATAATAGTTTCACTATCGAAAACATAGGCTACAATGTCCGCTGTAGTAATTCGATAGGGAAAGGAATGTTATAGCTGGCGCTTTGAACATTTCTCGGGCGTTCGAGGTCTTTGCACAACGCAAAGATGTTCTTTTTGCAACCCTAAACTCCCTGTTCACACGCGCATACGAAAGCCAGGCGATGCAGCTATGATGCAAGCGTATGCCTGGGTGCCTTTTATTTCCCTGTTCTTCTTTCTGTTTGAAATATGCACGCTGGTAGCGGCTAAGAAAAACGCCTTTGTAAACCGCTTTCTTCTTATGTTGGCATTTTTGGTGCTGTGGTCGGGCGGGGCGTTTTTTATGCGCCTGCAGTTCTTCGATTTGGTGGCGCCATGGCATCATATCTCGTTTATTGCGGTTTGGCTTGCGTGCATTTCCCTGGATGAGCTGTTGGCGCGTTTTGCCCGAAAGCACCTTACCATTACGGAAAAGTTGCTGGCAATTGTTATGCTGGTTTTGCTTATCGTAAATGTTTTCAACAACTGGTTTTATGCGCCTCCCACTATCACCAACGATGCCTCGGGTAATGTTGTGTTTACGTACAGCACGTATACGGAAGGCACCTACATCCTTGCCCTTATCTTTATCGTAATAACTTTTTTTACTGGAATGCGCACCGTTGATTGCGTTCGTTGCAAAGCGCTTACGCGAAGCCAGGCGCTTCCCATTATTCTGGGCACTACCTTTATGCTGGTAGGGCAGCTGCTCACACTTTTGCCGGTTTTTGAAAGTTTCCCCATTGATTTTTGCATGGGCATTGCGTTTGCCCTGTGCTGTTTTGCCTGCTTATATAACAAACATTTGTTTTCGCTTACCCTTGCTTTTTCGTTTAGAACTTACGGGCTTACCACCTTTTTCGTGGTGTTCGTGTTCTGCCTTGCGTTTGTAGACCCGCTTTGCTCTTTTGTTGCCGATTTGCCAGACCCCGTGGGAGAGCACAGCATTATTGTGGTGGTGCTGTTGTTTGTGGCGTTTTCGTTTGTGCTGTTCGATTGCATTAGACGAGCCAGCGACAACCTGTTTTTGAAAGACCAGAAAAGCCGCTTATCAGGGCTGAAAGAGTATCAAGAGGAAGTTTCTCGCTCGCTTGATGTAACCAACACCTGCGCATTGTATTGCAAGCAAGTGCGCAGAGATGTTCCTGCGGTACGTATAGTGCGCGTGTGCTTAAAGCAGCCCGATGGCTCAATGGTGGTTAACGCTTCCAGCGAACCCTTTGAACGGGGAAGCGTGCTTTTTGAAAGCGGAAGCGCCCTGTGCGCGTGTTTGCAAGAGCACCACGATGTTCTAACGTTATCGGAATTTGCCCGCAGCGAAGAGTGCCACTTAATGGCAGAGTCTGACCGCTTGAAATTGCGCACCATGAACATCAATTACTTTGTGCCCCTTATGGACGGCAAGCAGCTGGTGGGCGTTGCAACCATCACGCTTAAAAAGGGGCGCGCCGTTATTAGTATGAACAACATGGATCACCTGTTGGCGCTTTCTGCTGTTTTGGCTATTGGCGTAAAGAATGCCCAGCTCTACGAGCAAGCGGCATATGAAGCGCGCACCGATGAGCTTACGCATCTTTTAAACCGCAAGCACTTCCTTATGAATATGGAAGAGCTTCATAAGAAATACCCTGCTAAAACGCTTAGTTTGATTCTGGTTAACCTGGATGATTTCAAGCTTTATAACCAGCTGTATGGTGAAGAAGAAGCCGACGATGTTTTGCGCCGTGTTGCAGAAGTGATTCGCGCCTCTTTAGGGCAAAACGATATTGCAGCGCGCTTAAGCGGCAAAGAGTATGCCATTTTGCTGCCCGGGCAGGAAACAGCGGCGGCAAAAAGCTTGGCGGAAAGCCTTCACCAGAAAATTTATGAGTTGAACTGCGGCAGCGGCGAAGAAGCGCTTAAAGTGCTTACGTGCAGCATTGGTATTTCTAACTTCCCCTTGGATGCTCATAATACGCGCCAGCTTATGGATAACGCAGGAATGGCGGTTTATCAGATTAAACAGCGCGGCAAAAATGCCGTTATGGTGTATTCCACCGGCATGGAAAACAAGGAAAATGCCGAGATTCACGTTGACCACAACGGCTTATTCCAGGGCTGCGCCGACACTATCTATGCGCTTCTTGCTGCCATTGACGCAAAGGATCACTACACCTTTACGCATTCCAATAACGTGGCGTATTACGCTTCCTCGCTGGCAAGCTGCTATGGCTTAAGCGAAGAAGTGGTAGAAATTGTGCGTGAGGCTGCGCTTTTGCACGATGTAGGAAAGATTGGTATTCCGGAAGCCATTTTGCAAAAGCCCAATGCGCTTACCAGCGAAGAGTACGAAATTATCAAGAAACACCCCGAAAACGCCGTTGCCATTATTCGCCACCTGCCCAGCCTTGATTACGTTATTCCTGCTGTGGTAGGCCACCATGAGCGCTGGGATGGCAAGGGGTATCCGCGCCGCTTGGCGGGCGAGGACATTCCTTTAATGGCGCGTATCATCACCGTTGCCGACAGTTTTGACGCCATGACCACCAAGCGTTGCTATCAGGATGAACGCGATGCTCAGCAGGCACTACAGAATATTCTGGAAGGCGCTGGCACGCAATTTGACCCTGAACTTGCCTCACTTTTTGTGGAAAAGTTCCGCGAAGGGGAAATTGTGCTGCAAAAAGGGCGTGTGGAAGACGCCGCCGAAGAGTTGTAGGGCAGCGATACACGAACAGGGGCAAGGTGGCGAAGGGTAAACGCTTGCGGTCCTGTGCTTGATTTTCGTGGTGCTATCGCTTATACCACGAAAATCTGCGTGCGGAGTTCGCTCAACCCTTCGTCACCTTGCCCTATGGTTGATTCGTTAGTGCGAAGCGCGCGAGCGAATGCCCTCCGTCCCCTGTTCCACGCCTCATTGGTTTGAGTCCCTGATTTCTCCTTGACTGATAATGTTGTTTAAAGTATTATTCTTGGTTTAGAACAATACTTCATGGGAGTTGTGCGCCTAAGGTTTGAACAGCACAAACAAGGTAGGAGAGGGTATCATGAGCAGTCATTCAGGAGTATTCAGCTCACAAGCATCAAACATAAAAACCAAAGCCGTTCTTCTCTCTCTTATAACGCTTGCCCTTGCGCTGTGTACCGCGCATCCACTCACGGCTAATGCGGATGATTCAACTGCTTGCCAAGGCAGTTTTGCTATAGGGGCAAATGCTTATGCTGGCTCAAAATACTTGGTCACTTTTGACCCAGCAGAAGCACTAGATACCGGGGCTGTTCAATATCAAAACACACCCATGTTTTGGTCAGAAAAATATGGGTATTGGTGCACCCTGGTAGATAGCCAAGTAACGCTTCAGGCAACAGATTTTACCTACAACGAAAGCGCTACAAAGCAAAGCATTTCCTATGACGGAGACATCAACAAAAGCGGCAAAGTAAACATCATTGACACGCAAACTGCCTATGACCTTGCCTGCGGCAATGTATATTCTGACTATTCAAAACTTTCTATGGAGCAGTGGTTATCGGCAGACTTCAATGCCGATGGCGCCATAGATGCCCCTGATGCTTTTGCTATTCAGGTATACGTTCATACCAAAGTCTATGACGAAAACCAAACAGAAGGCACTCTTCTAACCAGCATGCACATCACTGAAAGTGGCACGTATCGCATTCAACCCAAAACAACAGGAACCATAACTATTGACTCAGAACTAACGGTAACTTTAATTGGTCAGGGCACCGATACCGCCTTCAATGAGCTCTATCTTGATTGCGGGGAAGGCATAGACCTAACGCTTAAAGACCTCTTCATTAGCAATCAGGAAGATGTAAACCTTATTAACTTTACGGGGCAGGGCAACACGCTTCGTGCTGCAGGCACCAATGTGTTAGAAGCCATGATCTACGTTGCCTCTGCTGCCATTCATGTTGGTCCAGATACTTCCCTTACCTTTGCTGAAAGCACAGACCCTGAAGGCAAACTCTACTTATACAAATACACCCAGGGAAGTGGCATTGGAGGCAATGGTGGCGGGCTTAACACTGATAATGCAGGTGAAGCTAATGGCGCTATAACCTTTAACGGTGGCACTTGGTTTATCAAAGGTTCAAAAACAGGTGCTGTTATTGGAAACGATACGTGTGGAGATACCGAAAAAGAAGCCAAAATAGGTGATATCACTATAAACGGTGGCACCCTCTACATTGAAGCAAATGCAAAAGGTGCAGCTATTGGAGGAAGTAACTTATCTGGTGCAGGAGATGTCTACATTAATGGTGGCAACATCAATATCTATAACGACTATGCAGGTTCTGCCATTGGTGCTGGTGGCTCTGCTAAAACAACTGAAGGTAAAAACGGAAATCTTGTTATCTCTGGCGGCAGCTTAAAAACCTACCTTACCAGAAATGGTGCCGCTGCCTGGGGATACGAATATGGCAAAAACGATGTTACCTTAACTGCCACCAAAACAAATGCCGACGAGCAAACTGTCTATGTTTATAGGTTGGATGTATCCGCATACACTGCCCCCTATACGGTAGAAGTTGACGGAAAAGAATATTACAGTGGTGGCGCTCACGCATACACCTATACCCCCAACACTGAATCTACCATGGCTAACTGGTCAGAGAGTAATGAAGACAATGACCTTTATCTCTACTTAACCGAAGGTGAACATACGGTAAGTGTAAACGGCGGAGATGATCAAACCATCACGGTAGAGCAAACAGTCTATTCTGAAGAAGAAACACCTGAGATTCCAGAAGAGAATTGGGCAGATCATGCTAATACCAGTTGGTACAACGATACCGATACCGAATTTACCCTAACCACCGCAGAAGAACTTGCGGGACTCGCAAAGCTTGTGGATGAAGGCACCGATAGCTTTACCGGCAAAACCATTAAGCTTGCGCAAGACTTAGACCTTTCTGCCTACGAATGGGAACCTATTGGGTCAAGCACAGCAAATGTTGGTGATGATGAACAAGAGTTAGCTTTTGGAAATGCTTTTCAAGGAACATTTGATGGTCAAAACCACGAAATCTCAGGCCTTTATTATTATAAGTACACACCAAATTCAAACTCTGATGACTTTTTTGACGATAACCGTGGTGGGCTTTTTGCTTTCGCATACGGTGCAACTATTCAAAATGTTGTTATGAAGAGTGGATATGTTGCTTGCTCGTCCTACTTGGCTGCACTTGTGGGCTTTGGGCCAAACTGCAAATTCATCAATTGTGAAAACTACCTAGAGATAAACCCGCTCCAAAAACCCTATAAGGGCGGATATGCTTATGGAAATTACGGAGCTGGAATTTGTGGGTACGGCGGCATTTACTTTGAGAACTGCAAAAACTACGGGGATGTTTTAGGCTACCAGGGCTGCGGAGGGGTTTGTGCTGTAACGGGGCTTAATTGCACCATAAAACGTTGTGAAAACTACGGTAAAGTAACTTCTCAAGGAGATGGAACTGCTGGCGGCATTATTAATAGCACGCTTTACACTTCAATAACATTAACCATAGAAAATTGTTTGAATGCAGGAGATGTAGTATCGCTGATTAGTTCCGCAGGCGGCATTTGTGGAGCGTTTACGCCAGGAGAAATGACAACTACTATCGTTGGATGTGTAAACACGGGAAATATTTCAGGCCAAAGTGCAGGTGGGATTATTGGATGTTCTAGATTAAGTCAAAACACAGGAACTTATCCTCCAGTACATTACCCGCTGCATATAGTAAATTGCTATAACACGGGAGATATAGAATCACATATGGGTTACCGCTATGCGGGTGGCGCAGGCGGAATTATTGGTGAACTTGATGCTAGCAGTTTCGATACGTTTATTACTAATTGTTACAGCACTGGTACTATAACCTGCGCAGTAGATGAAAACACAGATGGTGAAAAATTCTCGAATGGCATACTTACAAATTATGGTTTTATAGACCCAAGCGGTCATAGAAATCCAAATATCTTTGGTGAGCAAGATAGGCTTGAACGTGAAATTTTGCAGTATCAATTCGCGGTTAGCAAAGACAAAGTTTCTTACAACATCTATTGGAACTTTTTGATTTGTTCGAATAATTATTATCTACAAGGCAGTGCTTTTGGCGGCGTTAGTGGAGAAAACTTTGCAAATAAAGCTGAAGCTAAAACAGCAGACGAACTGAAGGTTTTAGCCGAAACGCTTGGGGATGCATACACCATAGATGCCGGTATCAATGGTGGCTACCCTGTACTTAAGTGGCAGCTTGGATTAGAAGACGACAGGAACTATTCGTTCAAGATTAATACAGAGGCATCCAACGCAATAATTCAAGTTATGAATTCTAAGGGCGAAACAATTACACCTGTAGATGGTGTTTATACCGTACCTTCAAACGAGGTGTGTACGTATTGGGTTAATGCTGATGGGTATTTAGCCAATGCTGGTTCTGTTACTAAAAAAGAAGTAATACAAGAAATAGATGTTTCGTTGGAAGAGAATAATCTTGAGCATAAGTTAACGCTGGTCTCAGATGTCGAAAGTGCGACCTTAAGTTTAAAGGTGCATAGCAATTCTGGTAATTATTGGGCATCTAGATCATCTGTTTCGGGCGATTGGAAAGAATTCAAAATCTATAACAATCTTACCTATAAATATACCGTATGGGCAGATGGCTACAACAATATTGAAGGTGAATTTACCTGCAACGGTGAAGATGTAGTGGTTATCGCTAACTTCAAAGAATAGAAAATGTTTAGGTTTTTAGGAGGTGTTATTTGAAACCTAAATAACAAGTAAAGCTTTGTCGAAGTTTTCGAAAGGAGAAATCGGAATGACTGAAAAATGTACGAAAGGCATTACAGCTACGCTTATGACGTTGCTTTTGGCTGTGTTTATGTCTTTTACCTTTAGTGTAAAAGCATTTGCAACAGAAACAACGCCAACTCCCTACACAGGGCAAACTGATACTGGTACTTACGAGATTAGTACGGCAGCTCAGCTTGCAAAACTATCGCAAGTGGTAAACAGTGGCTTAGCAGATTACGAAAACTCAACGTTTTATCTTAGCGCTGATATTGATTTATCAGCAAGTGACACGTTTAGCGTTGACGATAATACTACCTTGTCGTGGGCGGGCAATACCTATTGGACACCCATTGGTGGCATGTGCTCAGAGGACAGTAACTATGTTCCTAATGGGAATGGATTTAGTGGAATCTTTAATGGTTATTACAACAATACGGTTCACAAAATTAAGAATATGACAATCAATAGTACTATCGCTACTTCTACCAAAGCTGGCTATGGTTTGTTTGGATACATCAATGGCGGTGCTGTTGGAAACCTTGTTTTAGAAGGTGGAACAGTTAGTGTAACTGGCGCTGCTGAATATGTAGGCAGCCTTGCAGGTTACACATCGGGAAATATATACAACGTAACAAGCAATTTAACCGTAACGGCATCTGGCGCATCTAACGTAGGTGGAATTGTTGGTGCAGCTGAAAGTCGTACTGCTGGTAATATATTTGTTAAGTATGTTAAGAACACCGGATATGTTACGGGAAGCAAGCGCGTAGGTGGCGTTGCGGGCGGTATCTACTCTTTATCAGGTAATATTGTTACGCTTGACTGCGCTGCGAATCTAGGTGCAGTTACTTCCGCTGGTACATATAAAGTTTATACAGGCGGCTTAGTAGGATACACGCGCGGCGATATTCTGCACAGCTACAACACTGGTTCAGTTCTGGCAAACACCAGTACAAGTAATGGTGGAAGATATGTTGGCGGCATTACGGGTATTTTGAATGGTTATTCTGCTCCTTATGCAAATTTGAAATACAGTTTCTCTTTTGAAACTGTTGCCAGTGCAATTCGGGGTGCTGACGATGTAAAGGCTCTTTACGCATCGGCAGATACTTCAACCAACCCTACTATTGAAAATTCTTTCTGGAATGCCTCAGTTTCACCTAGTCAAGAAACCAGTCCAAACTGGGGGACTATTGTTGAGCCAGTTCAAGGCGTTGTAACAGATGTGTTTGAGGGAACTAGCAATGTTGATTCTCCTTATGGACAAAGCATGCTTTACTACTTAAACGGAAATTCTTCTACAAATACCTATTTTGAACAAGGATCAAGCTATCCAACGTTGGTGTGGGAATCCATTTCAGGATTTAAGGTTGACAATTTGGACGCTGCTGATGCCTCGGGTAATACCGGTGATACCGATGTTGCTTCTATGATTTTCGTAGATTTCGAAAACGGTTCTGATGCAGATGGTGTTAGTGGATCCAAAACAAATCCCTACAAGACGATTAGTCGTGCTCTCTCAGCAGTCGAATCTGATCGCAATGTGATTTACTTGCTTTCAACGTATCCTATAAATACAAACACTACTATCACTTCAACGGCAGATGTAACAATTAAGAGAAGCTGCCAAAACCACGATTATCTATTTGAGGTAACGGGCGGTACGCTTACGTTACAAAACATTACCATTGACGGCAATAAATCATCAATTGAAGTAGCAGGTAAATCGTTGATCAATGTTAATGGTGGTTCGCTAAGCATTGAAGGTGCAACTCTTCAGAACAACTTTGCAAATTCTGGCGGTGCAGTAAGAGTTATAAATGGAACAGCTATTATGTCATCGGGATACATCTCTAACAACCAAGCTGTTGATAACGGTGGCGGAGTAATGGTATCTGGAACAGGCATTACGTCTTTTGGTCTATTTGCTATAACTGGTGGTACCATTACAGGCAATAACGCAACAAATGGTGGCGGTATTGCTATTACTAACCATGGACAAGCTAGTATGGGAGCAACCAACACAGCAGCATTATCGATTTTTGCCAACACAGCAGCAACCTATGGTGGCGGTGTATACGCTGATGGCAACTTTACCATGACAAGTGGAACCATTGAAGGCAACTCTTTAGCTGGAGTGGCTACTTCTGCTTATAAGAATTGTGGCGAAGGTGTTTATGTATCATCTAATGGTACTTTTAATGTAAGCAAAACTGCTGCGTTTAAGATTTCTGACACAGTTTATCTTTCCTCTGGTAAGAATTTGACCATTACGGGAAGCATTAGTGGAATCACAGGGAAAATTACTCTTCAAAAAGCATCAGCTGCTGTGGGAACAACGGTAGCGGTAGGTACTTCAACTCGCGCTCTTACCAACAGCGATGTTGCAAAGCTTACCTACAAGGACACAACTTATGGTATTGAAAGAAGTGGAAATTCAGCTACTTTAAAACTTGCAAATACGAGCAAGGCATTAGCATATGATGAAGAGGAAAACAGTGGTTATGCATTCGAGCAACTTTCTGAACAGGACAATGCGTTAATATCTCTTTCAGGAGACGATTATGATTATACCTTTGCCGATGGTCAAATAATTGATGCGGATAATTATCAATTTGCGTTCTATGAAGAAGGAACAGAAGATGACCATATAACAATTGGTATTAGTGGAACAGTGTCAGTTGATCAAGAGATTTTCTTTGGTAGCTATGTTGATGTTTATGGTATAGATGAAAACGCAACACTCAAATCTACGAATGGTCAGTTTAAAATTTTTGTATGCGGAGAAAGTAGTCCTGTAAATGCTACTTTTAATAATCTAACTATTGATTGCGCAGGAAATCAAAGATATGCTGCAATTAGCGTTAACAATGGAACACTGACTATGAATAACGTTGACATTGTTAATGTTAGTACGCCAACAGGAAATATTTTGTACGAAGGCGCTGTTTTCGCTTTAGAGTGCAATGGCGAAGTTAGCAATATAATTGATACAAGTCTTATATTAAATAACTGCAACATTGAAAGTACGAGTACAACATCACCTGCTGTTTATATAGAACATGAAATTGAAGCGTTCGATGGACATTCATCTGTTATTTTGAAAAATTGCAATCTAAATACAATAGGCATTAAAATGCCTAAAGAGAGTCTTAAGGTCGAACCAACAGGAAATGTTACCGTCGACGGAGCTGTTACGGCAAAGAGCATTACTGTTACTCAGCAAGAAGGCTACCCCATTAAAGAAGTTAAAGTTAATGGTGCGGCAGTCTCTGATTACAGCACGTTATCGGGCATTACGAATGGTTTAAGTGTTACGGTTGACACTCCAACACCGGCTCCTACCTTTGCGGCTTCCATTGCAAATGTACCTACTACTAAAGTTGCGCCAGGAGAGA
>CAVDDP010000081.1:0-10518 GCA_963607695.1 Hallerella sp. | reverse complement strand
GTGCTTACGCTTATACCACGAAAATCTTCGTGCGGAGTTCGCTCAACCCTTCGCCACCTTGCCCTATGTGCGAAGCATCCACATTCAAGGTAAGCCGCTACCACACTTTTAATCTCTTTTGTAACTATTGTTGCTTGACAATATTTCCATTCAACAATAGCATTCTACCTTGCGAAATTTTGACAAAAGATACGTGATTGACACGTTTTTTGTGCAAAAACCCTTAATACGTGAGGAGAGTTTATGGGTAAAACAGGAAGGGCACTACTTAATGTAGTGTTATCGCTTGTGCTGGTAGTAGGGCTGTTTCCGCAGGTGAGCCTTGCGGAAGTGGCAAACCAGGCAGCACAAAGCAACGTTTACACTTCCTCTTCTTCAGATGAGTTGCAACTAAACAGCAACGCATCGGGCGAAGAAGAGGGAAGCGAGTTGGCTGCGGATAACGCAAGTGCCGCTGCAGGCACGAATGAGTCTGCAGTAACCACAGAAGCCGCGGCGCAAGACGAAGCAGAAGCCGCTGCCGCCGAAGCCGCCGCCGAAGAAGAAGCCACCGGCGAGGCCGAAGTGGCGGCAACAGAAGAAGAAGCTGCCGAAGCAGAATCGGTTGCTGGCACAGAAGAGCTGCCGGAATTCGAGGCAAGCGCGTTGGTTCCCAGCGAAGGCAACTACAACATTGCGCTGTTGGGCACAGGCACTGAAGATGACCCGTACCTGGTTGGAACAGCCGATGAACTGAGTGCGGTAGCGCTTAAAGTGAATTCTACCAGCGAAAACACTATGGTCATTAAGCTTACCGCTAATATTGACCTGGGAAATACCGCGTGGGACCCCATGGGTAAAAGTACCACCTACCCGTTCCAGGGCACCTTTGATGGCGCAGGCTACACCATCACCGGCCTTTCTGTTGATTCCGATGCCAGCTATAAAGGCTTTATTGGCTATGCTATTGGCGCAACGGTTAAAAACGTAACGCTTGAGGGAAGCGTAAAGGGCAAAGATTGCACCGCTGCTGTTGCAGGTTATGCTAAAAATTCCTCATTCGAAAACATTGTGAGCAAAGTAACGCTTTCGAGCGTTGGTAACCGCGTGGGTGGCATTGTGGGCGAAGCCAACGGGTGCACGCTTACGAAGTGCGGAAACACTGCTAATATCCACGCTGAATCAACCGCAACGGGTACCATGCCCGGCTTTGGCACCGTTGGTGGCTTGGTTGGCTACGCGTATAGTTCGTTCTCTCTTACCTCTAGCTACAACACGGGAGACATTTCTGTCACAACGTATGCACTGCGCATGGGTGGCTTAGTTGGCCAGGTAAATGTGGGAAATGCCGTAATTAAAGATGTATACAACACTGGCTCTTTTACCTACGAACGTGAATATTCTGACTACGAGCGCATTGGCGGCTTGATTGGCGATTATTCCGCCGGTTCCAGCGAGCTTGTTTTGCAAAACGCCTATCAAACCGGCAGCTTTACCGTTCCCAACACCGAGCAAACCAGGCTTGGTTATCTTATTGGATATTGCTACAGCAAACTTACGGAAAGCTATACCAACGTAAAGAACTTGTATTATGTGCCTGGCGATATCACTAACGTTTTTGGGTCTTCAACTTCTTCAAAATCGGTATCTGAACCGCCGGCATGGCAAGCCGCATCGCGCGATCTTGATGCAATAAAGGCTGCTGGCTTTGCAAGTGTGCTGGGATCGAACTTTGCGGATGACACTACGGCAGAGTTCAACAATGGCATGCCTTATTTACGCTGGCAAAACCCTGATTCTTCCTATGCTATTAAGCTTTCTGCTGGCCTTTCCAGCGAAGCAAACCATTCCGAGAGTGAAGCTCTAACGCTTTTGGTTACCAACAAAGATGGGGAAGATGTTACCAGCCGCTTTGTGGCTAGCGCTTCGAACAGCTCAAGTGCCGGCGTATGGACTTGTGACCCGGCAGAAAATGGCGAAGAGTTCCACTACACGCTAAGCAAACGCGGCTACGGTACCGAAGAGGGAACTCTTACGGTTAATAGCTCAAGCATTGATGAGCAGGTAACGCTTGAGCCCCTTACGTATTCCTATGCATTTACCGTTTCTCCTGCAAGCGCTGCGGTAACGTTCATGGTGAACGGCAACGCCGTTACCCTGCCACAGGGTGTAACGAACCCCAACGGAAGCATAACGTATACCATTGAAGGGCTGTACAACAGCGATGCGCTAACGTATGAAGTTTCCAAATTTGCATATGAGAGCAAAACAGGCACGCTGGATTCCGTTTCTTTTGCCAACGGGCAAGCAAGCGTTGAACTGCAAGCAAAAACAGCGTATACCGCAACGCTTAACGTAGCGCTTACGGGCATGCCCTCGGACGCAACGCTAGCGCAGATTAGCGCAGATAAATTAGCAAATAGTGGGGAAGAGGTTCAGGCAGCTCAGGCTTCTGAAGCCGAAGCTGCCCTGGCTAGCAACGCTGAAGTTGAAGCTGCCGGCGCCGAAACCGCAGCAGCCACCGCTGCAGCCACTGAAGCAAGCGAAGCGGAAGCTACCGCCGAAGCTACCGACCCCGGTGACCCTGAACTTCTTCCTGAGGCAGATACTTCCAGCCACCCCGCCTTGTTCATTTACTACAGCGCACCCAGTGACGCGCCTGATGCCGACAAAGCATTTAACGGCAAGCAGGTGTACAACAGCGATACCGATGGTGGTGTTACCGGCACCAAGGGTGACTTGAACTTTACCTTTACCGTGCCAAACCTGATTGACGGCACGTACACGTACTATATCAAGTACGACGGTTTCCCCACGAAAACAGGTACGTTTACCGTGGCGGGCGCCAACGTGACTGAATCCATTTCAATGTCTCCCTTAACGGGAGACCCCTGGAATGGCAACTACGACATTGCGTGGTACTTGTATCACGAAGATGAAACCGAGTTTTACCTGGATAGTGCCGAAGATTTTGCAGGTTTGTCCTATTTGGTAGCAGGCACGGCGCTTGACTATAGTGGTAACAAAATTGCTGCTCAAAGCTTTGCGGGCAAAACTATTTACCTTACGAAAGACATCGATTTAGGTGGAAGCGAAGGTAAATACTTCACGCCAATTGGCATTTTGAATAGAGCAATGTTTGCGGGCATGTTTGACGGGCAAGGGCACACCATTAGCAACTTGCTTATTGGTGTTGACCCAAGCGATACACCTACTGCTCGTGCGCACACAGGCAGCACCCGTGCAGGTTTGTTTACCTCAATCAAAGGTACTGAAAGCTCGCATGCGGCTGTGCGAAACGTAACCATTTCCAATGCTACTGTTTCTAGAGATAAAAGAAACAACACGGGCGGTTATGCAGGCATTTTAGCAGGCGAAACCGAGTACACCGATATTGAAAATGTTGCTGTTTCTGGTGGAAGCTTAAACTTTGAAGCTGCAACAAGCGGCTCTGCAACAGGTGGCTACATTGGTGGTTTGGTTGGTTACGCTAACAATTACACTACCTTCACCGGCTGCTCAAATTCCGCAGCAATTTCTTCCACCGGGTATGATCTTGGTGGCATTGCGGGTTACTTAGGCAAGGGAAGCAGTGCTACCCGTTGTTCTAACTCTGGTTCAATTACCGCAACAGGCACTAAGTATCAAACTACGTACTCTTACGGTGCTGGTGGCATTGCGGGTTGTGTGAATTATTCTGCTGCCGGGCTTTACGCGTGCTACAACACGGGCACGGTTTCCGCAAGTGTTGCTTCCGTTGGTGGTGTTGCGGGCTTGTTTGGCCCCAATTCCACTGCTTTCCAAACGGCACAATTTGTTGATTGCTACAACACGGGTGCGGTAACCAATACTTCCACCTCAACTTCAGCATCTCAATTAAATGTGGGCGGCCTGGCAGGTTATGTTCATGTATATGCAAGCGAGTCTCGCACCACCAATATTGTGGAAAACTGCTACAACGCTGGCACAGTTTCTGCAGGTGAAGGCGCACCAGATACCATGCGCGTGGGTGGCTTGTTTGGTACCGCAAGCGAACCATATTACCTGAACAAGCAATACCTGTTCTCTAATAACTGGTACAACAGCAACGCGGTAGCAGAAGGCGTGGCTGCTATTGCCTACCTGCAGCAAGATTCTTCCACCAATCAGGATATGGCCAACATGCTTGAGCCTGCAACGGAAGACACTATGAAAAGTGCAGGCTTCGTGGGCACCTTAGGTGCAAGCTACGCTGCCGATTTCGACACTCCTATCAACGGGGGCTTCCCCGTATTGCGCTGGCAAAACCCCAATTCCAAGTGGGCAACTACCTTTAACATGACGCTTGACACCACCGCAAACGACGACTTTGTTATTGAAAGCGGTGCGGTAAAAACAGAAGGAAGCTTGCCGGAACTTACGGTACGCGATTCTTCGGGCAACGTACTTGACCCAAGCTCTGCCGTTGAAATTAAGGTGAACGAAGACAACACGTACTCCTTCCAGGGGGGCTACGAGCTTTCAAACGGCGCCTATACCTTTAGCATTTCCAAAAAGGGCTACAACGAAACACTTACCGCAGGGGAAGAGGGTGACACCTATACCTCGCTTTACCAGGGCAGCTTTGTGGTAGCAAGCAATTCGGTGGTGAAAGACATTGAACTTACCGCTACTAAGTATACCTACACGCTGGAAGTGGTGGGCACCAATAATGTGCCGGTAAGCGATGCTACGGTAGAAATTCGAAATGGCAGCTCACAAGGCGAAACGATTGAGCCTACAGGCGTTGAAGGCAACCTTTACACTTACGCGTTGTACAACGGAAGCTACTGGACATCGGTTACGAAATACGGCTACACGCCACGTGTGACATCCGATGATCAGCTGGTGCAAATTTCATACGCAGATGCCAAGAATACGCCGCTTCTTGAAAAGCTCTCTGAATACACGCTTACTATCAACGCAACGCCTTCTGCCGATGCATTCCGCGATAGTGTAGCTTCCCTTAACTTGTCTTGCGCTTACAAAACATTTGAAACGCAAACCGTAACAGCAGATTCCAACGGTACCGTTACGTTTACCAATACCCTTGCGCAGGGAACCTACGATTACGAGATTCGCGCCGGGTATTATCAAAAATACAAAGGCCAGGTGGAAATAACAAATTCAGACGTTACGCTTAATCTTACGCTTGAGCAGCTTGGCCCCTGGGATGGAAAAGAAACAGATATTACCTGGTACGATGAAAGTGCAACTGACTTATATATTTCTACCCCGGCAGAGCTTGCAGGCTTTGCAGCACTGGTAAATGGCGCAGCAAAAGATGAAGCAGGCGAAGCGATTCAAGATTCCTTTGAAGGCAAAACCGTTCACTTGCTTTCAAGCATTTCGCTGGGTAACAATCAATGGACTCCTATTGGAAATTCCACGAATGCATTTAGTGGTACCTTTGATGGTGGCGGCTGTCGCATTGAGGGCTTAAACATTAACCCGGCAGAAGTAACTATGTCTGACCGCGGCAGACTGGGTCTTTTTGGACACGTATCAGGCGCCACGCTTCACGATGTGGTTGTTGCCGGTAAAATTGCAGGCTTGTGCAATACCACGTATGTATGCGATGCAGCAGGCTTGGCAGCATATGTTGCAAGCGATGGAGTAACCATTACCCGCTGTGGTTCTGAAGTAGATATTTCTCTTGAATCAAGTGCCATTATGCATGTTGGCGGTTTAACCGGTTGGTCAATGGGCTCCACAGCGCTTGAAAGCAGTTACAACAAGGGAACCATTACCGTAAGCTCTTCGAAATATGGTTTCTTTACCGGAGGACTTACCGGCTTTGTTTCGGGCGGCATTTTTACCATCAAGGGATGCTACAACACTGGTACCGTTGATGCTCGTTCAAGTATTTCGGTGAGCATGGCTGCCGCAGGTGGCTTCGTTGGTTCTATAAATTCGGGAGCGGGCGCCTTCACCATAAGTGATTCCTACGAAACAGGAGCAGTTACCGGCATCAATTTGCTTGACCCCTCTACCAATGTGGGTGCATTAATAGGCTCGCGCTCTTCATCAAACACTTCTGACTTAATTCTTAACACCTACGTTAAGAATGGCGTAGCAGATAAAACAGTGGGCGCTGGCATGACCGGCACAAATGCTACTCAAACCATTGAAGAGAGCGCCTTTAACACCGATGACCTGGTAGCAAAACTCAATGCGAACAGCACGTATTTCGCACGCAACAATCAAACAACCGGCACGCCGCTTCTTACCTGGGAGCGTGCCATTGTGAGTGTGGAAAAAGTTACCAACCCGGTAAAACTTTCGTACAACGACCAGGAGAAATTTGACTCCACCGGTTTAAGCTTGCGTGTAACCTACACCAGCGGAGACCCCATTGTGGTTGAAAGCGGCTGGGCAGTGCTTAATGGTGCAAGCCTTACCCCCACGCAAACAAGCGTAACGGTAGATTATTCCGGTTGGCAATTTGATATTCCTGTTGAAGTAACGCAAATTGAGCATGAGACCATCTCTGAAATTGCTCTTCAGATAGATGGCCCCGTTGCAGGGAATGTCGCTAACAGCACCGCAACCATTCTTTCGCGTGATGATGGTTACTACTTTGCAAAAGTTACCTGGACTCATGCAGGAGAAGAATTTACGGGTACCTTTGAAGAAGGTGCGTTCTACCGTGCCAATATTGAAGTGTACACGTATTACGAAGATGATATTGCGTGGTACGTTTTACCTGAAGAGGTGCAGGTAAACGTAAGAACGGCAACAGGTACGCCCGATGTGCAGGATGTGTTGTATGCTGGCCGTGCAGAAAATGGCCGCTCCTACACTTTGTCGGCAACGTTTGCAGCTACCAGCTGCGCTACCAATGGGGTAAGCGATTCTGCCTTCCACTTGTACTACGAGGGCGATAGCAATGCCTCGCTTTACAACAGCGCGCTTGCTACTTCTCCCGCCTTAACGCTGAGTATTGAAGGCGAGGAGCAAACGTTTAACGTAAGCGACATTGAACAGCTGGTGTTAGATTCCAACACCGGCTATGAAGGCACGTATTCTAACGTGGAGCAGGGCGTATACACGCAAAGCACGTACACGGGCTTGAAGTTGTATTCGTTCCTGGCCGACAAAATGGGCGCATACGCTTCCGATGACACGGAAATCACGTTTGTTTCTACCGATGGAACAGAATACTCCACCACGCTCGGCGAAATTCGCGAGCCGTTTGGGGTATACAGCGATGCCGCAACAAAAACAAGCACGGCACCTGCGCTTTTGGCGTTTGGCAAGGATGGCTTGCCGCTCATGCCATACTCAAGTGTGGGCACCCTGTTCACCGGCCCGTTGATGCTGGTCACCGGGCAAATGAACGCGCGCGCTGCGGCAACGGCAATGCAGGTTTCCACCATTCGCATTGATAAAATTCAAGCGCAAGAAACGCAAATTGTTACGTTTGACGTAACATGCGATGGTGAAAAAGTAAATAACCCCACCATTGTGCTTTCTGATTCGTATGGCAATTCCTTTGTTGCTTCTAATAACCGTTATGGCGTAAATGTGGATGAAGACTTCACCTACCTGGTATCTGCCGAAGGTTACACCACGGTGCAGGGCAACGTTCGCGTAAGCGATAGCGCCGTGACCATTCCTGTGGAGCTTTTGAAAACCTACAACGGCACGCCTGAAAAAGCCAAGAAAGCTGAAGACGGCTATTACGAAATTTACACCGCTGAACAGCTGGTTTGGTGGGTTGAAAACGGCAGCGCATCGGATCAGGTGCGCCTGATGAACGATGTTGCCTTAAACGACGGTTATACGTTTGACAAAGATTCATCGTATAGCTGGCCTGTTTCCACGTTTGGCAAGAAGGAAGAAAACGCATTCCAGGGCACGTTTGACGGCAACGGTCACACTATCTACGGCTTCTACATCTATCGTGAAAACACCATTGATCTGTGGGCGTTCTGGGATGGTAGCGTTGGCATGACATCCGACAACGTTTCTCAAATTGGCTTGTTTGGCTATACCTATGGCGCCACCATTAAGAACCTGGGTATTGATGGCCGCATTGATGTGCTTGACCGCCCCGATAGCATGTACGCTTCATGGATGCAAATTGGTGCGTTTGTGGGCTACGCTACCAGCACTACTATTGAAAACTGCACGTCAAACGTGGGTATTTCGCACGTTACCGCAACAGGCGGCGGTGCTTTGACCGGTGTGCCGTTCGATGGCTGGCCTGAAAAGCAAGATGCGCATATTGGTGGCATTTGCGGTACCGCAGCGCGCTCTACCATTACGAATTGCTATGCGCGCGGAGAAATTACTTCCGGCACCTGCCGCTCCGTGAACTTAGGCGGCATAGCGGGGCGTGCGCTTTCGTACAGCTCATACATTACTACTATTAGCAATTGTTATTCCACTATGTCTATGTATGCTTCGCCTAAAGACAACTCTTCCTTTACGTCGTATCAAGGCGGCATTGTAGGAACCATGGGTTCATCGGGTGTTCCCAGTGTTATTAACAATTGCGTTGCGTTAAACGGCACCATAGACGGCGGCGTGGCAAAGAAATCAATTACCGGGCGCATTGTTGGTGGCCCAACCGACGTGCTTGAGCTTGCTACGTTTGAGAACAACCGCGGTCTTTCTACTATTTCCATTGAGAATGCCACGTTCAATGATACTTCTCAAGGTAGCGGGGAAGAGTTAAGCCCCTCTGCCTCACTTGCAAAGCAAACGTATGTGGGCGCAGGGTGGCAAGAAAATACCACACACGAAGTTACGGCTACCAGCACGGGTTGGCAGTTCCCCTCGGAGCGCTTCCCGCTGTTGTATTGGCAAGACGCAAACGCCGCGCAAACGGCCGACCAGGTGTCTAATGGAATTTCGGGCAAAACCAACCGCAACCCCGGTGCCAATGAATCGGGCTTCAGTGAATACGCACCGCCCGAACACTTCACCTTGTCTATTCAGGTAGAAGGCTACGACGCGCGCCAGGCAGTGGTGCTTGACGCTACCACTATTCGCGGCATGGCAAGCACAACCACGCTTAAGTACAGCGCCTATAGCCCGTATCAGAATTATGGGCGTGTGACCACGGAATATGTTCCTGTTGAAGATCTGTTAAGCTCACAGGGAATTTCCTTTGGCAAGGGTGACACCTTTGTTATGGGTGGCTTAGAAATGGATTACGAATCATATTTCGAAACGCCGCGCTATTACTTCCCACATTGGGCAAGTGACTGGAATGACACCAGCGATAAGGTGCAAGTGCCCACGGCGCTGGTGCTGAAATCGTATGGTGGTAACGGCTATACCGACGATACGCTTGACATTGCGGTGTTTAGCGCAGACTACTTGTATGCGTATATGACGCTCTTTGGCCAGTTGAAACCGTCTGATCAGATTGCCGATCAGTATATCCACCAGCAAACCAGTGCGTGTGTGGTCTACGATGCTGAAGGCAACATGAATTCGTATTTGTCCAGCTTGCTGTCAAGCCTGGTTGCTGCAGCATTGGCCGATGCTGATGCAACGCTTACCGGCACCGATGCAAACGATATTGACCAGGGCATGGCGTTTGTTTCCCCTGAACAAATGAGCGCATTGCGTGCTGTTATTGCAAAGGGGCAAACCGTACTGGGCTCTTCAAGCACCAATAGCGATGCCATGGGTGCCATTGAAGAACTGGAAGCAGCACTTGATACGTTTGACAACGCAAAGAAGCTGGGCAAACGCAAAGTTTCCTTTGACGGCATTGATATTGCTATTGATTTGAGCAATGAATATCTTGACCAGGTTGCCAGTGGTGATTTGGTAGTAAGCGATGACGGTGAAGATGTTGAAGCAGGCAAGCTTTGGGTTTCTACCGATGCCTACAACAAGCTGGTAGCGGCTGTTTCTCAGGCACAAACTGCGGTAGGAGACCAATACATTTCGCAGGATACCGCCGATGAGCTTGCAGCTAATATGACAGCGTTTGCGCAAAACTTTGAAGACAACATTAAAACAAAGAAGAGTGTAGAGCGTTTGTGGGGCACGTATTCTTACGACACCAGCATTGCTATTACCAGCGAAGGCTTCACACAATCTGAATATGCCATTATTGCCCGCTGCGACGGCTTTGCCGATGCCATGAGCGCAACGGGTTTGGCAGGCGCCTTAGAAGCTCCTATTTTGCTTACGGAAACCGATGCGCTCACGCAAAATGTTGCCGATGAACTGGTACGTTTGGGTGTGAAGTCGGTCTATATCATTGGTGGCGAAGGAGCGCTTTCTGCGCAGGTTGAAAGCGATATTAAAGCGCTTGGCATGACCACCACCCGTGTTGCCGGCTATGCTTCGTGGGATACTTCCGTTGAATGTGCTCGCGAACTCAAAGAAGTTCAGGAAGAAAAGGGCATGACGCCTACCATGAATGCGGTTGCGGTAACTACTTCTTATTTGTTCTTGGATGCGTTGTCGCTCAGCAGCTTTGCGTACAAGTATCAGGTGCCTATTATTCTTGAAACCTATGATTACGAATTAACCAGTGAAGCGCTGGAGCTT
>CAVDDP010000080.1:0-12310 GCA_963607695.1 Hallerella sp. | reverse complement strand
CCACGAAAATCGAGCTCAGCACCGTGAGCGAACGCCCTTCGCCACCTTGCCCTTCGCGCCAGTAACATTTAGGAGCCAAGGTGGCGGGGGGTTAGTCGCTCGGACAGTCCTGAGCTCGCGATTTTTCGTAATGCTTCGCATTTATATCACAAAAAATCGCTCGTGCGGAACTCGCTTGGTAGACCCCCCGCCACCTCGCCTTCACTCTCGAGCGTTCGCCTCAGCCCTCTGCCTGTATGCTTCGCCTAACTCCTACTTCGCAATAGGTGCGGCTGGGGTATCAAAGGCGGCGGCGCAATGCGGGCAGCGCGTGGCGCCTTCCTTCACTTCTTCCAGGCAGAAGGGGCACGTAGGAGGTTCAGGGGCGTTTTCTTCTTCCCCTTTTTTCTTACCAAGCGACTGCACGCCATTTACAAACTTGACCAGCAGAAATACCACAAACGCCACAATCAGGAAATTGATAATGGCAGAAATAAACGCGCCAAAGTCAATGGATGTGCCGGGAATAACCAGGGCGCCCGTGCTATTAATGCCGCCGCCCGTGATTACGGTAATAAGCGGGTTAATAATGTTGGTGGTAAGCGCCGTTACAATGGCAGTGAACGCGCCGCCAACAATAACGCCAACCGCCATGTCCATAACGTTTCCGCGATTGATAAACTCTTTGAACTCGTCGAGCATTTTCATAGTTTCTCCTTGCATAATGGCGAAGGCGGCGTACGAAGCGCTGCCTTCAAGGGTTTATGTGTCTGCGGCATTATAAGGCAAATATTACGGACTGTTGACGCTTTCCATTGTGTCTTGACAGCTTTGTTGCGGGAAGTACAATCACTTTTGGCACTCAAAACCCTCGACTGCTAATTTGCGCGCACGAAGCGCAGGGTTCGCAGCAGGGCATACTTAGCATAAAACGAAAGAAGGAATAATGAAGAAATTCAAAACCGAAAGTAAAAAGCTGCTTGATCTTATGATCAACTCTATTTACACGAACAAGGAAATTTTCTTGCGCGAACTTATTTCGAACGCATCCGACGCGGTGGACAAGTTGTACTTCAAGGGTTTGACCGATGAATCGGCTGCTGTTGAAAAAGACGAGCTGTGTATTCGCGTGAATTTTGATAAAGGCGCACGTACTTTGATTATTTCCGACGACGGCATTGGTATGTCCAAAGATGAGCTGGACAAAAACCTGGGTACCATCGCGCATTCCGATAGCCAGGCGTTCAAAACGGAAAACGCCGAGCAACAGGGCAACGATGTAGACATTATTGGCCAGTTTGGCGTGGGCTTTTATTCAGCGTTCATGGTTGCCAGCCATGTTCGCGTTGTTTCCCGTGCTTTTGGAAGCGAAGAGGCTTATGCGTGGGAAAGTGATGGCGTAGAGGGATACTCCATTGAAGATGCCGAGCGCGAAACGCATGGCACCGATGTAATTTTGACCATTAAGGAAAGCACGGCCGATGAGAACTACGACGAGTTCTTAACGGAAGACGGCTTGACCTACCTTATTAAGCACTACAGCAATTACGTGCGCTACCCCATTCGCATGCTGGTTACCAAGCAGCGCGAAAAACCAAAACCAGCCGATGCGCCTGAAGATGCAAAAACAGAATGGGAAGAGTACAAAACCATTGAAACCATTAACTCTATGGTTCCCATTTGGAAACGCAATAAGTCTGATGTAACGGATGAAGAGTACAACGAGTTCTACAAGTCAAACTTCCACGATTTCGAAGACCCGGCTCGTACCGTAAGTTTCCACGCAGAAGGCTCCATTAACTACGACGCTTTGCTGTTCATTCCGGGGCGTGCGCCGTATGACATGTACAGCCGCGAATACGAAAAGGGCCTGGCATTGTACAGCTCAAACGTGCTTATCATGGAAAAGTGCGAAGACCTTATTCCCGATTACTTCAACTTTGTGCGCGGCATTGTAGACAGCCAGGATTTAACGCTTAACATTTCCCGCGAAACGCTGCAGCAAAACAGCCAGCTGCGCGCTATTGCTCGCAAGATTGAAAAGAAAATCAAGTCTGAGCTGGATGCTATGCGCGATGACGAGCGCGAAAATTACGAGAAGTTCTTTGCGAACTTTGGTCGCAGCCTGAAGTTTGGCATCTATGCCAGCCAGGGGCAGAAGTCCGACGTTTTGGCCGACCTGTTGCTGTTCTATTCCGCAAAGCAGCAAAAGATGATTACGCTTGCAGAGTACGTAGAAGCCATGCCGGAAGACCAAAGCCACATTCTGTACCACTTTGGTGTGGGCGAAGAAATTGAGCGCCTGGAAAAGGCTCCGTTGGTGAAATCGGTTTTGGACAAGGGCTACGATGTGCTTTTGTGCAATGAGCCTGTTGACGAGTTTATTTTGCAATTTATGCAAACATACAACAGCAAGGAAATGAAAAACATTGCCACCGAGGAATTGAACTTAGGTTCCGAGGACGAAAAAGCGCAGGCGGAAGAAGCCGAAAAAGACAACGCCGATTTGTTCACCACCATGGGCAAAGCGCTGGAAGGAAAAGTAGAGAAAGTTGTTGCTTCCACCCGTTTGACCGATACCCCTGCTTGCTTGGTATCAACTGGCGGCGTGTCACTGGGAATGGAGCGCGTATTCAGTGCATCTGAAGGCTATAACGGCTTGAAGAGCTCACGCATTCTGGAGATTAACCCCAACCATGAAATTTTCAACGTGTTGAAAGAAGCGCAGGATTTGGGTCAGACCGACAAAGTAGGCACGTACGCGAACATTTTGTACAATCAATCGCTTTTGATTGAGGGTATGCCGGTAGACGACCCCTTTGAGTTCGCGAAGAATATTACGTCACTTATGGTGTAGTGCGCAGGGCAAGAGCGGCTTGGCAAGAGCTGCTTCAAAAGCAGCTTGGCAAAAGAAGCTTCAAAAGTAAATACTGCTTTACCGCAAAAGGTCACAGTTCCAGCTGGTACAATGCCAGCTGGAACTTTTTTATACATTCGCTTTAACAAGGCATAAAGGGGAAAAATACATGAGAGAACGCAAAAACACCCTACTTTTATTTAGCAAGCCGCCCATTCCCGGTTTGGTAAAAACACGCTTAACGCGCCTTAAAGATGGCATTTTTGAGCCAGAAGTTGCCTCGGGGCTTTATCACTGCATGCTGTTTGACGTGGTTGAAATTTGCTGCGCTGCCATGACAAAAATGGAGCAAGACAGCGAAGCCCAGGTAATTGCCTTACGCGAAGACGGCATTCCCGAAGATGAAATAGTGCGAGATACCTTTGAATTCATTATTTCCACCACACCCGAAAAAAACGTTGCCGTTATGGAAAAGCTTTTTGCAAATGCGGGCGAGTGGCCCAGGGAATTGGTGTTTATTTGCGACAAAGGGAAAAGCTTTGATGAGCATTACAACCATTCGTTCAGCCAGGCGTGGGAGCGTGGCGCCGATTGCATTTTGTCCATGGGGGCCGACATGCCTGCCTTGCACACCAAAGATGTTATCAATGGCTTTGAAATGCTTCACACCCTTGATGGGGTAGAAGGCGGCGGCATTGTGCTTTCCCCTGATCAGGCCATGGGGGTGTCTATTGTAGGGTGGACGCGCGAAACGAACTTTGACCACACTGGCGTTTTTTACAATCCCACGGGATTAACGGTTTTACCAGCGTATATTCAAAAAGCGCGTGAAGCAGGCTTGCCCGCCTTGTATTTGCCGGCTGTTCCCGATGTAGATACCATGGGTGACTTAATGCACAACGTAACGCTGGTTGAAGCATTGAACTACTGCGCGCCTTTTGAAGACAACACGCCTCCCTGGCGTACGGCGCAGGCGCTCAAAGAGATGGGGTGGGACAAGATTGTGGGGCCGCCCAATGATCTTCATGACCCGCGCGAAAATATCGATAAGGAATAAGGGCAGGGTGGCGAAGGGCATTCGCTCACGGTGCTGAGCTTGATTTTCGTGGTGCTATCGCTTATACCACGAAAATCTGCGTGCGGAGTTCGCTCAACCCTTCGCCGCCCTGCCCCTTCACTTTCGTATCGGCTCAGCCCCTTTCAGCCTGCACGCAATGCAGATTTCTTTCGCCTTGCCCTTTATGTTCGCGTATATGGAGTTCATAAAATTGCGCGAATATAATACAAAAATGCAAAAAATGCCGTTAATCGTTAAAAAAAGTGCATAAAGTTACAAAAATATTAATTTCGATTCAGCGAACAACATTCTTGGTATATAGTGCGTGGAGTAAAAGTTCAGACCCGATTGAGGAGAAACTTATGAAAAAGAAAGTAATAGCAATTGCAGCAGCTGCATTGATGGTTGTTGCCTTGGCGGGCTGCTCAAGCTCAAGCAGCTCAAGCAGCGCCTCTGCCAGCGCGTCGGCGTCTACCAGCGCCACTGCAACTGAAATGGTGCTGGTGAACAGCGGCACCTTAACGGTGGGAACTTCGCCTGATTACCCGCCTTTCGAAAACCTGGAAGGCGATGAAATTGTTGGTTTTGAAGTTGACTTAGTGAACGCTGTTGCCAACAAGCTGAATTTAAAAGTGGAGTACAAATCCATGAACTTTGACTCCATTATTTCAGCGGTAGAAGCCGGAACGCAAATTGACGTGGGTATGAGCGGCTTTTCGGTAACGCCCGAGCGCGCAAAAGAAATTGACTTTACTTCTACGTTTTATACCGATGACCTGGGTGTAGCAACGCTCAAAGACGGTCAATACACCACTGCCGATTCGCTGAATGCAGAAGGCGTTAAGATTGGCGTGCAAAGCGGCACCACGGGTGAGTCGGCCATGAAAGAGAATTACCCTAATGCCGAAGTTGTTTCTTACACCAGCTCAAACGACATTTTCGCAGCGCTTTCAGCGGGCAAAGTAGATGCGGCTTGCACAAACATTTCGGTAGTTGGCGCTATGATTAGCGATTCTTATACCGATTGCGCTATGGTGAAAAAGATTTCTTCAGGCGAAGATTATGCCCTGGTTATCTCAAAGGAAAACCCTGTTTTGACCCAAAACATCAATGCTGCGTTAGATGAGCTTTCAAAAGACGGCACCATTGATACGCTGCTGGAAAAGTGGAACTTGAACCTGTAAGCAGCACAACGTAGCTTACTATCACGCATGAAACCCGCGCAAGCGCGCGGGTTTTTGCATAAAAAGGTCCAAATATTCACTCAAACTGAATAATTTCACATAATTATTGCGTTAGCAGGTAAAACGCAATAAAATATACGTTTCACCGCTGCCAGTGCTTTCTTACAAAAAAGCGTGGCACCACGGATGTAAAACAGATAAAAGACCATACGAAAAAAGGGGTAAACACATGAAAAAGAAACTGATTGCAATTGCAGCAGCAGCTTTAATGGTTGTTGCCTTGGCGGGTTGCTCAGGCTCTGCTTCTTCAAGCTCTGCCAGCACCTCGGCAAGTTCTTCTACCAGCGCTTCCGCAAGCTCTTCTGCAGATTACAAACTGGTGAAATCGGGAACGCTAACAGTAGGCATTTCTCCTGATTATCCGCCATTTGAGAATTTGGAAGATGGCGAAATTGTAGGCTTTGAGCCCGACCTTGCAAAAGCGCTTGGCGAAAAGCTTGGCCTTACGGTTGAGTTCTCCATTTTGAACTTTGATGCTATTTTGACCTCTGTTGACGCAGGTACACAAATTGACTGCGGCATTTCAGGCTTCTCCATTGACCCCGAGCGTGCAAAGCTGGTTGATTTCTCTGACTCCTACTTTGTGGATGATCTTGCCATTGCTTCCATGAAAGACGGCAGCTACACCACTGCCGATTCACTGAAAGCAGCGGGCGTGAAAATTGCCGTTCAAAGTGGCACCACGGGCGAGTCATACATCCAAGAGAACTACCCCGATGCCGAGGTTGTATCTTTTACCAACTCGAACGATTGCTTTGCAGCAATGGCCGCTGGTAAAGCCGACGCCGTTTGCACCAACGCTGCTGTTGTTTCTTCTATGGTAGGCTCTTCTTACAGCGATGCCGCCATTGTGGGAACCTATGCCACCGGCGAAGAATACGGCGTTGCTATTTCCAAGAGCAACACGGCACTTACGCAAGCTATCAACAAGGCTTTGGCAGAACTTGAAGCCGACGGAACCATTCAAACACTCACTAATAAATGGCTCTAATTTTGTAGTATGCGGGTATCCGGCGAAAGGCCAGGGCGCTTTTTGCCGGATACTTTTGATAAATACTGTTTGTGACCAGCATATTCTGCACACAGCTTAAACGCTCTATGCCGGCACAACACCTACGTATGATAAGGACTATTCGCATGATTCACGCTTACACAGTACCGCAACAATCGAAAAGCACTTCTGTTGTGCTTGCGGCTTTTGCTGTACTGATTACTTTTGTTGTGCTTGCAATGCTTCCCCTGCAGGCATTTGCGCTTGACACCGTGAAAACAACGGCAAAAACAAACAGCGACTCAGGCGCCGAGATTATGGGCAACAAAGAAACGCGTGTTACGTGGGAAGGGCAAGCAGAAAACGGCGAAACGCTTACGCAAATCACTTTAACGTTTCCCTTGGGTACAACGTTTGGCACCAGCGATGCGCGTGTAACGCTTCTAAAAGAGGGCGGTTCTGAGCGCGTTGCGGTGCTAAAAGATGCCCAGTTCAGTGCGAGCGGGCAAACGCTTACCGCAACATTTGATACCACGGGCTACGAGGGCGATTACTACCGTTTGGAAGTATACGAAGTTATGTTTCCTGCGGCAGGGGGACCCCAGCAAATAACGGGAACGTATGTTGCCGGCGGCACTGAGCATGAGCTTACCGATATCCCTGTTATTGATGTGACCGAAATGACACTTCCTGAACAAATGGCGGAAGCTATTGAGGCTGCTCCGTGGTATGAAGCATGGTGTGCCAACAAGTTCTTGAAGTTGTTTTTGAACCCGGCACTTATTGTTCGTTCTATTCCTGTGGTGTTCAACGGCTTTCTTATGGCGCTTGGTGTGGTGCTTTGTGCCTTCCCGTGCGCTATTCCGCTGGGTCTTATTCTGGCGTTTTTGCGCATGTCGCGCTTTGCGGTATTGCGCGGTATTGGCAGCTTGTACGTGAATATTGTGCGTGGAACGCCGTTGTTCCTGCAAATTTACGTGGCGTTTTTCGGGCTTCCGCTGGCTAATATCAACATCCCCGATTTTCCGCTGGGCGTTATTGTTCTGTTCATGAATTCAGCAGCGTATTTGTGCGAAATCTTCCGCGCGGGCATTCAATCTATTCCTAAAGGGCAAAATGAAGCTTCGCGCTCTCTTGGCATGAATGCGGTGCAAACCATGTTTTTTGTGATTATTCCGCAGACCGTGCGCCGTGTTATTCCTACTATGACCAGCGAGTTTATTTTGCTGTACAAGGATACCTCGCTGCTTGCCGCGGTAGGAATTATGGAAGTTGTTCAGTACTCCAAGAGCATTGTTGCTTCTACCGGATCCATTACCCCCTACATTGTGGCAGCGCTGTTCTACCTGGTTATCACGCTTCCGCTGGCGAAGATTGTGGGCAATTTGGAAGCGCGTCTTGCCGGCAATAACGGCGGAAACGCCCGTGCTGCGGGCGGCCGCAAAAAGCGCTTTGGTAAGAAAGAAAGCGTTGCACCTGCAACAAACTTTGCAGCAAGCCAGGCTGCTATGGGCATACCCGTGGCAGAAGAAGGGGGTGAGCAGTAATGGCAGCTGAAGAAACAAGTAAACTTGCGGCGGCTGGTGCCGTGGTGGCTGAAGGTGCGCCAGTTGAAACCGCGCCAACTGAAGCAGCGCCAACTGGTGTAGCGGCGGCGGAATCTTCCCCACAAGCTGAAGGCGCCACAACCAACAGCTTACATCATGTAGGAAAAGAAGTGGTGGTAAGCATCCAGGGCTTGAAGAAAAGCTTTGGCGATTTACATGTTCTGAAAGGCGTAGACTTAGATGTTCATCGTGGCGAAGTGGTGGTAATTTTGGGCCCTTCGGGCTCGGGCAAATCCACGTTGCTGCGTTGTATTAATAGGCTGGAAGAGCCAACGGATGGCAAGATTTTCTTTGAAGATATCGAGGTCACGGCTAAAGGGGTAGACCTAAACGCGGTGCGCGCCAAGTTGGGCATGGTGTTTCAAAGCTTCAACCTTTTCCCCCATTTAACGGCGAAAAAGAACGTTATGCTGGCGCAGCAAAAAGTACTCAAGCGCAACAAGCAAGAGGCCGAGCGCATTGCTATTGAGCAGCTTACGAAAGTGGGGCTGGCAGAACGCGTGGATTACAAACCCAGCCAGCTTTCCGGCGGGCAACAGCAGCGCGTTGCTATTGCGCGTGCGCTGGCAATGGACCCGCACGTAATGCTTTTCGACGAAGCAACCAGCGCCCTTGACCCCGAACTTGTTCGCGACGTTTTGGGCGTTATGAAGGAAATGGCGAAAAACGGCATGACCATGATTGTGGTAACGCATGAAATGGGCTTTGCGCGCGATGTGGCCGATAGAGTGGTGTTCATGGATGGCGGCGTTATTGTTGAACAAGGAGCGCCTGATGAGGTGTTTGACCATCCGAAGTCTGAAAGAACGAAAGATTTCTTAGGGCACATTTCGTAATAAGTTACTATTAGGTTTCTTTTACCGAAACACTTTAGTGTGGCGTAGTGTTAGCACGTATAATAGGGTGCGGGTTAAACTCATTAATTGCGAGCGATACTTGTAAGACACAAGAAAACTCGTAAAAGCGAGCGTTATGTGCAAAGCGCAAGAGTGGCAATGCTTGTGCGGTGCAGGTAAAACTCGTAAAGCTTTTGGGCTGCTTTAAAAGGCGTGTTCAAAAGCGTGTTTTAGACATGAATGTTAAAGGAACATTCATTTTTATGAAAAAAGGAGGAAGCACATGAAGAAAAAGCTTATTGCAGTTGCTGCGGCGGCTTTGATGGTTGTTGCTTTGGCTGGCTGCTCTAGCTCCAGCTCCAGTACGTCCGCTTCATCGCAGACAAGCACATCTACCAGCGCATCCGCAAGCGCAAACGGAACCTACACCGGTTTGGGCGACGGCTCAACATTGAACTTCATTACCGGTGGCGAATCGGGCACCTATTACGCTGTTGGTGGCGTTATTGCTCAGGATGCTTCAAACAATCAAAACATTAAAGTTACCAGCCTGGCGGGTGCCGGTTCTAAGGGTAACGTTATTGCTTTGGAAGACAAAGAAGCTCAGCTGGGCTTTTGCCAGTCCGACGTTTTGTCCTATGCCTATGAAGGCACCAACTTGTTTGACACTGCCGTAAAAGATTTCAGCATTGTAGCTGCTTTGTACGACGAAACGGTGCAGATTGTTACCTGCGACCCTGATATCAAGACAGTTGCCGATCTTAAGGGTAAAAATGTTTCCATTGGCGCTGCTGGTTCGGGCGTTTACTTCAACGCGATTGATGTTTTGGGTGCTTATGGTTTAACCGAATCTGACATTAACCCCACCTATCAATCGTTCCAGGATTCTGCCGATGCCTTGCAGAATGGCCAAATTGATGCAGCCTTCATTGTAGCGGGCGCTCCTACCACTGCTATCACGCAGCTTTCCACCACCAAGCAAGCCTACCTGGTTGGTCTTGATGACGAGCATGTAAATACGCTGCTTAAGAGCTCTCCGTATTACAGCAAGTCTGTTATTGCTGCAAATACCTATTCTGGCATTACGGAAGATGTAACCACGGTATCGGTTCAGGCAGTTATTATTGCCGACAACAGCGTTTCTGAAGATGCTATTTACGCTTTCACCGCTGATTTGTACGAGAACCTGGACACGCTGAAAACTTCCAATGCTAAGTTTGGCGAAATGAGCTTAGAGAAGGCAGTTTCTATTACCAATGTTCCATATCATCCGGGTGCTGCAAAGTACTATGCTGAAAAGGGCAAAACCGTAACTTCTGCATAATTGCTTAATTTGCATTTTTGCATTAAGCTGTGCACTACATTTTGTCGTAAAAAACAGGTCGCGACGGATGCTTTCCCGCCGCGACCTGCTGTATCAAAAAATCCCTTGCTGTTTTCTTCTTCTAAGAGCTGCTTGAACCCTTGCAAGAAACACGCTTGCAAGCAACAATTTCAAGCGAATTTTGTGCCTCAAGGTATTTTTTGAAACAGCAGATTTCCTGTTTGTTCCCCTTATTTGTGTTGAGAGGAGAAAGATGCTATTCAACAAGAAACAGAAAGATGCCGAACTTGCGGCAGTAAAAGAGCGTGCGCAAGAGCTTGATGCGCTTGCAGCAAGTGAGCCAGCCGGTGAAAACAATGCCGTGGTAGCGGCAAGCGCCACCGATGAAGAGGTTGACGTTGAAGCCGATGTTGATGCGGTTATGCGTAAGTATGACCGTGAGTCAAACACCCGCGTTTGGGAAGGCGTTCCTAAGACAATCATCTCAATTATCATGGCGTTATTCAGCGTTTACTGCATTATTATGACGCTTTTCTCTACTGAGTTGCCCGAAACAAAGCTCGCTCGTTTTCTTGCCTGCGTGATTGTTGTTGGCTACTTGATATATCCCGCACGCAAGAATGGGCGCGTTCGCGTGAACTATTTGCCGTGGTATGACATTCTTATTATGGTTGCAGGCGCTGGATCATTTTTGTATTTTGCGTTCAACGCCTACGACATTATTATGCTTACCAGCCGTATTGAACCTATTCACATTGTGGTGGGCATTATTGGCATTTTAGTTATTGCCGATTTGTGCCGCCGCAGCGTGGGCGTTCCCATTTTGGTTGTGGTGGGATGCCTTTTGGTGTACGCATTGGTGTGGCGCTACGACCAATGTCACGATGCATATTTGACCATTCGCTTGATTGTGCAAAAGCTGTTCTATACCACCAGCGGTGTTATTGGTACCCCCATTAATGTGTGCTATACCTACATTGTGTTGTTCATTATCTTTGGCGCTTTCTTGGAGCGTACCGGCATTGCAGCGTTCTTCATTTCGTTTGCAAACCGCGTTGCTGGTTGGTCTTCAGGCGGCGCTGCAAAAGTTGCTGTTATTTCTTCAGCATTGTGCGGCATGGTTTCAGGATCTTCGGTGGGTAATACGGTAACCACCGGTTCGGTAACTATTCCCATGATGAAGAAAACGGGCTACAAGCCTGAATTTGCGGGTGCTGTTGAAGCAGCTGCATCTACGGGCGGGCAAATTATGCCTCCTATTATGGGTGCCGCCGCGTTCTTGATGGCAGAGTACATGGGCATTCCCTATATTGAAGTTGCCACAAAAGCAATCATTCCTGCTCTTTTGTATTTCTCGGGTATCTTTATTACCGTACACTTAGAGGCAAAGAAGCTGGGGCTTAAGGGAATTCCCCGAAACGAGCTTCCAAAGTGGTCGTATTTGGCAAAGAACTGCTACCTTATTCTGCCTTTGGTTTTGCTGGTGTGGCTTGTTTCTACCGGCGTGCGCACCATGGCGGTTTCTGCGGCAATCTCTATTGTGGGCGCGTTCTTGATTGGCTGCATTAACTTCTTCTTTACCAACTTGCGTGAGCGCGAAGAAGGCCAAAGCATTGGCTACGTTTTCAAAGAGACCGCCCTTATTGCGGGCAACATGTTGTACGAATCGCTGCAGGCTGGCGCAAAGAGCGTTATTTCCGTTGCTGTTGCGTGTGCTATGGCTGGTTTGATTGCAGGCTGCATTACGGTAACAGGCCTTGCTTCTACCATGATTAACGGCATTGTTACCATTGCGGGCGACGCTGTTATCATTGGTTTGATTCTTACCATGCTGTGCTGCATTGTTTTGGGCATGGGCGTTCCTACCACGGCAAACTACTGCATTATGGCTTCTACCTGCGCTCCTATTCTGGTTCAGCTGGGAATTCCTGCCATTGCGGCTCACTTCTTTGTGTTCTACTTTGGTATTGTGGCAGATATTACGCCGCCCGTTGCGCTGGCAGCCTATGCCGGCAGTGCCATTGCGCGTTCGAACCCCATGCGCACCGCCTTGAACGCTACCAAGCTTGCTATTGCGGCGTTCATTGTTCCGTATATCTTGGCGTTTAACCCCGTTATGATTTTGGAAGGCGACGTAACGGCTCTTAATATTGCCATTGTGGTTATTACCTCGCTCATGGGCTTGTTTGGTGTATCCGCTGGTTTGAACGGTACTTTGTACAAGAAAATCCCCGTGGTGCTGCGCCTTGCGCTTATTGCGGGCGGCATTTGCATGATGGTGCCTGAACAAATTAGCGATGTTGTGGGCTTGGTTCTTATCGCGGGAATTTTTGTGTTCCAGTATTTCACGGGCAAGCGGCAAAGCACTGCAAGCGTGTAAGCGATTGATAGAACATATACTCATGAAGAAGAGGA
>CAVDDP010000079.1:0-12436 GCA_963607695.1 Hallerella sp. | reverse complement strand
GGGCGTAATGGAGCTTCTGGACAAAGCAAACACCGAAACCTACGGAACGCCTGAACCTCCCACGCTTGACCTTAAGGTAGAAGCCGGCCCCTTCATTGTTATCAGCGGCCACGACTTGCGTGACCTGGAGCTTTTGCTGCAGCAAACCGAAGGCCGCGGCGTGAACGTGTACACGCACGGCGAAATGCTTCCTGCCAATGCGTACCCGGCGTTCAAGAAGTACGCGCACCTGAAAGGCAATGTGGGCACGGCATGGCAAAATCAGCGCAAAGAATTCGCGGAACTGCCTGGCGCCTTCCTGTTTACCACGAACTGCCTTATGCCGCCGGCGCAAAGTTACGCAGACCGCGTTTTTACCACCGGCCCCGTTCAGTTTGAAAACACCGTGCACATTGGCGAAGACAAAAACTTTGAGCCCGTTATTCAAAAGGCGCTGGAAGTGGGCGGCTTTGCGCAAGACACTACGTTTACCGGCATGAATGGCGGAAGCCAGGTAACATGCGGCTTTGGCCACGGCACCGTTTTGGGCGTGGCACCTGCTGTTATTGATGCGGTAAAGAGCGGCGCTATTACCAAGTTTGTGCTGGTAGCAGGCTGCGACGGCGCGCGCAAAGAGCGCTCGTACTACACCGATTTCGTAAAAGGCACACCAGAAAGCTCAGTCATTCTAACGCTTGCTTGTGGCAAGTATCGCTTTAACGACCTTGACCTGGGCACCATCGGCGGCATTCCGCGCCTGTTGGATGTTGGCCAATGCAACGACGCTTATGGCGCTATCAAAATTGCCGTGGCGCTGGCAGAAGCATTCGATTGTGGCGTGAATGATCTGCCGCTTTCCATGGTGCTTTCGTGGTACGAGCAAAAGGCCGTTTGCATTCTGCTTACGCTTCTTCACCTGGGCATCAAAAACATTTACCTGGGGCCAACGCTCCCGGCTTTTGTAAGCCCTGGCGTTTTGAACACGCTGGTTGAAAATTATGGCATTCGCCCCACCTCTACGGTTGAAGAAGACCTTGCCCAAATTTTTGGAGCATAAGTTAAGGAAGTAGTTGGCGAAGAGGTGCGCGAGCGTACGTTGTGTGCAAGAGCGTACGTTGTGTGCAAGCGTAATGCGTTGAACGGAGATGCGCACTACGCCACGTGAAAGTGCACGTTGCACGCATAATTGAATACAGAAACGCTGCCCGCGCGCACATGTGAAACGCATGTTGCAAGTGCGGGCAAGCGCGTTTCAAAAGAAGAGGGGAGAAAAGGAGGTAAAACATGGCAGACGAATTGAAAAATGAGGCTGTAGAGCAAGACACGGCAGTCAAGAATGAAGATGCCGCCCAACCGGGCGCTACAGAGCCGGACGTCGCCCAGCCTGCTGCCACTGAGCCAGGGACTGCAGAACCTGCCGCCACAGAGCCGGACGTCGCCCAGCCTGCCGCCACAGAACCGGCCGCCACAGAGCCATCAAAAAAGAAAGGCTTGCGGAAACGCATAACGTCGCATCCTCATTGGAAAGCAGGGGTTGCAACGGTATGCGTTGTTCTGGTTGCGGCTTTTGGCGCCTTTTGGGTGTGGCACAACACGCCCGAGTTCTGTGATGCCATTTGCCACAACCCGCAAGATCCGTATAACCCTACGTATTATGCGGAGCCTGGCGAAGAGGCAACCGACAAATGGGGCAATGAAGTGGAAGACGCTTCAAGCATGATGGCGGCAACTCACCGTGAGTACGGGAATCTGGTGTGCATCGACTGCCACGTTCCCGACATTCGCGAGCAGGTAACAGAAGGCATTGAGTGGGTTACCGGCAACTTCTACAACCCGTTAAGCGAACGTGACCTGGACAATCTCATGGCGTATCGCGGTGGCGTTGGCGAAGAATTCTGCTTGAACGAAAGCTGCCACAACATGACAAAGTCTGACCTTCGCGAGGCAACAGAATCGTACCAGCGCAACCCGCATGAGTTCCATCATTCCGAATACACCTGCAGCGATTGCCACAAAAGCCATCGCGCCTCCATTATGGTGTGCAGCGAATGCCACGAAGATTCCGTTGTGCCCGAAGGTTGGCTTACCGTGGAAGAATCGCGCAGCTTAGAGACTATTTATGGTTCCTACGATCAGGAGAAGATGTAGTGAAACTGGCAACGGCAGCAGCAGCGGTGGCAGCAGTGTTTTTGGCGGCAGAAGGCGTTTGCTCTGCGGCTGTGGGAAACGCTGGTTTGTTGCGCCCTCCGGGAAGTCAGGGCGAGGCAGATTTTATTTCGCGCTGCATCAAATGCGGAAAGTGTGCGCTTGCGTGCCCTCACGCGGTAATTAACATGGCGGGCGCTTCGCAAGGCGTATCTGCAGGAACGCCCACCATTGACGCGCGGGCTGCAGCGTGCAAACTGTGCGAAGACTTCCCCTGCGTGAATGCGTGCCCAACGGGTGCTCTTCGCAATGTTGAAACGCCGGCCGAAGTAAACATGGGATATGCCCTGATAGATGAAAACCTTTGCCTTGCGCATGAGGGGATGCGCTGCGAAGTGTGCTACCGGGTTTGCCCGTTTATAGACCAGGCAATCACCATTGACTACCAGCAGCGCGAAGGAGACGCCATTCACGCGAAGTTTATTCCCGTGGTTAATAGGGAAGTGTGCACCGGGTGTGGCCTTTGCGTGGAGCGCTGCGTTGTATCCGAGCCGCGTGTTGCTATTCGGATTGTAAGCATTGCTGAACAGCAGAAAGACTAGCGAAAAGAGCATGACAGCCGGTTGCGGGCTTTTCGCAAAACTCAGCGCCGGCTAAGAAATAAGCAGGAAGAGAAGGGGAGAAACCTTCCCGCTTTTCACAAAACGTGTTGCCAAACAAAAACCAAGCGAAAGCGAAGGGGAGATATTCATGGACATTACCAGACGTAAATTCATCAAAGTGTTTGCTATAGCGGCAGCTTCGGCCATGGCTTCAGGCTCGCTTGCTACGCTTACCTCGTGTTCACCCAAAGAAAACACGCCGTTAAACGGTCCAGACACCACAACAACGCTGGCGGTTTGCCGCTTCTGCGGCTGCGGCTGCGGCGTTTTGTGTACCGCGAAAAACGGCAAGCTCATAAGCGTTACGGGAGACCCCGACAATCAGTCAAATCGTGGCCTGAACTGCGTAAAGGGCTACTACTTGGCTAAAGTGCTTTATGGGTCAGACCGCCTTACGCACCCACTTATTCGCAAAGATGCTTCCACAAAAGGCACAAGCGAAGGCCTTACGGAAACAACGTGGGAAGAAGCACTTGACCTGGTGGCGTCAAAGCTTAAAGAAACGTGGAAAAGCGATAAAAGCCGCCTGGCATTCTGGGGAAGCGGCCAGCAGCCCATTGTAGAGGGCTATTGCCAGGCAAAGTTCTGGAAAGCCGGCTTGCTCTCAAACAACATTGACCCTAATGCGCGCTTGTGCATGGCAAGTGCTGTTGTGGGCTTCATGAACGTTTTCCAAACCGACGAGCCGGCAGGTTGTTATGCCGATATCGACAACGCAGAAGTGTTCATTACCTGGGGCGCCAATATGGCAGAAGCGCACCCCATGCTGTATTCCCGCGTAACGGCGCGCAAATTGGAAGATACCAACGTTAAGCACTACGACGTTACCACGATGAGAACCAGAACCTCTGCCACGGCAGACAAAGTTATCATTTTTAACAACAACGGAGACCTTGCTATCCTAAATGCCATAGCGAATTATCTGGTTGCTAATGACTTGTACGACCACGACTTTGTAAACGACCACTGTCAGTTCAAAGTTGGTACCGAAAACATTGGAAACTCGTTTGAAGACACCTACGACAAATCTGACATTGGCTCAAAAGTAGACACCGTTACCAGCTGCACTTTTGAGGAATACGCTGCGCGTTTGGCGGAATATACGCCAGAATATGCGGCACAGCTTGCAGGGTGCACGGCGCAAGACATTATTGAGCTGGCAGAACTTTTCGCCAACAAAGATAAGAAAATTGTTTCGTTTTGGACTATGGGTGTAAACCAGCACAACCGTGGCACCTGGGTTAACCACTGCATTTACAACATTCACCTGCTTACCGGCCACATTGCAAAACCGGGTAACGGGCCGTTTTCGCTTACGGGCCAGCCTTCTGCTTGCGGTACCGCGCGCGAAGTTGGCACGTTTAGCCACCGCCTGCCCGCAGACTTGCTGGTTGCGCAAGAGCCTCACCGCCGTTATACCGAGGCCATTTGGAATCTTCCCGAAGGCTATTTGGACGAGATTAAAACGCCAGGCTTCCACACCGTTAAAATCTTCCGCGAAATGTCAAAAGGCAACATTGATTTTCTGTGGACAGCTCACAACAACTGGGCAGTTTCTATGCCAAACCTTACGCGCTTTTTAGGCAAAGGCGAAGACAACAAGGGCATTTTTGACACGTTTATTTGTGTGAGTGAAGTGTACCCAACGCTTTCCACCCAATATGCCGATGTTGTTTTACCTGCGGCAATGTGGGTAGAACGCGAAGGCCAGTTTGGAAATGGCGAACGCCGAACGGCTGTGTTTGAAAAAGCGGTAGAGCCCATGGGCGATAGTAAATGGGATTTATGGATGCTTATGGAAATTGCCAAGCGCGTTTTGGAAGGCGAAAAAATTGGCGGCGAAGACGCGTTTGACCTGCTCTTTGGTGAATGGTACGACAAAGACGCAAGCGATTTCAAAGGTACCGCACGCGAAGTATCGCGTGCCATTTGGGAAGAGTATCGCACGTTTAGTAACCCTTCGTTAAACGAGCGCGCGCTTGCTATTCACGATGCAAACAAGCTTAAGATGGAAGCAAAACGCTTGGCGCCTTACGATGAGTATATTGAAAACCATGGTTTGACCTGGCCGTGTCAGGAAATTGATGGCAAGTGGTATGCAACGCAATGGCGCTTTAGTGATGGCGACCAAAAAGAAGGCTTTGACGAATATAACGTTGCAAAATACGGGGACAAAGGTCTTGCGAATGGTGTCTCGTTCTATAAGTCGGGCAATAAAAAGCCTTCCGTGGTATTTCGCCCGTGGGAGCCGCCGGCGCAAGTGCCAAGCGAAGAGTATCCGTTTGTGTTCTGCACGGGGCGCTTGCTTGAGCATTGGCATACCGGCTCTATGACCAGGCGTGTTCCGGAACTTGACAAGGCTTTGCCCGAGGCGCTTTTAGACATGAACCCGGCAGATGTAACTAAGCTGGGGCTTAAAAATGGCGACATGGTTCGTTTGACTTCCACCTATGGCTCCGTTGAAATTAAGGTTTCTACGGCAGGCAGAACCGAGCCGCCCGAAGGCACGGTATTCGCGCCATTCTTTGCCGACGAAACGCTGGTTAACCTGGTGGTGCAAGACATTTATTGCCCGCTTTCAAAGGAACCAGACTTCAAGAAGACCTGCGTAAAGATTGAGAAGGTTTAACTATGAGCGACAAAATTGATAGCGCTGTAAATGGCGCAGCTGGGAACGCTGCGGGCGGCGCGGCAAGCGACGTGGCAGGCAGCACGGCTGGCGGCGTGGCAGGCAGCGCGGCAAGCAGCGCGGCTGGCGGCTTCTCCAACAAGAAAAAGCTGATTGCGGCAGTAGTTGTGGTAATTGCCGTATGTATTATTGCCGTTGTTGCATTTAACGCCATGCACCGTTCAAATGTGGTGGCAGGGGAATCTCCCGATGCGCCACCCGTTATGAAAGCTGGTCACGAGGGGCGCTATGAAACATTAGGCGCTGCAGGCTGCTACGGGTGCCACGGCGTTAACAACGAAAATGAGCCAATGCTTAAGGCGGCAACACCTATGCCCGATGATCACTATGCTGGTGGTGTTAAAGATTCAAGTGCGGGAATTGCGCTTGATCATGCAACATGCAATTCGTGTCACGTTCAAGGCTAGGAGCTGGTCTTATGAAAGAGCAAAACGCTGCAGGTGAAAATAAGAGTGCGGTTATAGGTGGCAACGAAGGCAACGCAGCTGAATGCAAGAATGCGGCTATTGACAGTAACGGCAGCAGCGCAGCTGAAGACGAAAATGTGGTTATTTCAAGCCTTGTGGTAGAAACACAAGCTGAAAAAACGCAAGAAGTTGCAGCTGCCCTTGCAAAAATAAAGGGCGTGGAAGTACACGAGATACAAGATACAAAGATTGTAGTTACTATTGAAGCGCCCACTGTTGACACTTCCGCCGATATTGCCAAAAGTTTTATTGATATAGATGGCTTTATTGGTATGAACATTGCCTATCTTAACTTTGAAGATGACCAAAGCTTATATCCGGAAGGTTTGTAATGGCTCAAAAAGATGCTGATAAAAGCACGAAAGGCAAGAAAAAGAGCAGAATTTCTGCCGTACGCCATGTGGTGCAAGTGGTGGTTTTGCTCATCTTTATTGCGCCACTTCTATGCGTGGGCTGGTTGCCCTTTGGCCTTACCAGCCCCGATACTGCTACCATGACTACCCCTTCGAGCTTGGTGTATTACGGTTCTCTTTCTGCGTCAAGCATAGGGCTACTTTTGTTGGAAGACCCTTTCGCAACGCTGCAGGTAATTGCAGCGTCGAAGCAGGTAACTGCATCTATGGCACTTGGTGCAATTGTGGTTGTGCTGGTGTATGGCGCCCTTCGTGGGCGCGCGTTCTGCGGGTGGATATGCCCCGTAAACCTGCTTTGTGAAATTGTGGATTGCCTGCGCAAACGCCTTAAAATTGAAGTGTGCGAACAGCCCATTCCCCGCCATGTAAAGTTATGGATTGCGCTTGCCGTTCTTGTATTATCTGCGCTTATAAGCGTTCCCCTTTATGAGACGTTTAACCCTATTGGCGCCATAAATAAACTTATAATTTTTGGTTCCACAACAGGCATTTTCACACTTATTGCTATTATTGTTGCAGAACTGTTCTGGGGGCATCGGGTGTGGTGTCGCAGCTTGTGCCCCTTGGGCGGCTTTTATGAAGCACTTGGTAAATTTGGTTTTGTGCGTGTGCGCATTGACCACAGCGCGTGTATAGGCTGCGAAAAGTGCAAAGCAGCATGTCTGGCCAGCCCGGAAATTCTTGACGCTGCTATTGCTGGTACGCAAGATGCAGTTCACGCGGGCGATTGCATGGTGTGCGGCAAATGTGTTGACGTGTGCCCCACGCAAGCGCTTGCTATGAAACTTGTTGCTCCGCAGTTTGGGGCAGGTAAGGGTGCTGTGGCTTCTACCGGTGCAATTGCAGGTGGGGAAGTGACCAACGCAGCTACGACTGCGGAAACTGGTGCTGCTGCTGAATCTAGCGCTGCTGCATCAGCTGAAACCGGCACGACTGTTGAAGCGCCCCGTGCAACCGCACAACCAGGCGCCGTAGAAAGAGAATGATTTGAATACGCAGCTCAAAAAACGTTTGCTCATAGGTTCTATTGTTATAGTAGCCGCCCTTGTGGCGGCTGTTGCTATTGCGGGAAGCCTTGGTGGCGTGCAAAGCATTAGTGTTGCTAATGCCTGCACCACCTCCTATGTGAACGCGCGTGTGCAAGTAAGCGGAACCGTGGTAGATAATTCCTATTCTACAGAAGGTGGCACGGCGGTTTTTCGCATATATGATGAAAATTCTTCAGGCCAAGAGCTTACCGTTTCCTACGATGGCTCTTTGAGCAGCACTTTTGGTAACGGAGTAACAGCAATTTGCACGGGAACCATTACCCAGGCTGGTCAGCTTAAAGCACACGAGCTGGTTACCAAATGTCCCTCCAAATATGAGGAAACAACACAAGCGCTAAGTGTGCAAAGCTTCTTGAGTTACGGCGATGAAGTACTTGACAAAACGGTTAAAGTGAGTGGCGTTATTTGCGAAGGCTCGCTTGTGCAAAGTTCAGACGCAACAACATTTGAGCTGATAGATGCGCAGTCCGAGGCGACAGCTGGTACGCAGTCTGAAGCAACAGCAAACGTGCTGCACGCAAAGCTTCTCTCCAGCATGCCAAACGGTATTCATGAGGGCGCAAGTGTTGTAATAACGGGTGCACTCAATGAGCAAGACACTTTTGTAGTTACCGCTATTGAGCTGGGAGAATAAACAATATGACAATGCTGGGTTCTTTCGCCTTGTTTTTTGCCCTTGTTGCAACTGTTGCAAGTGCAGTGTGCTGTTTAATGTCGCAGCTTGTTCACGCGAAAAACCCCAGCTTTTCAAGTTCAATGGCTTTTTCCGGGCGCATGAGTGCGTGGATTGCGGCGTTGGCTCTTACCGCATCATGCGCGCTTCTGATTTACTGTTTTCTTACGGGAAACACAGAACTTGATTACGTGGTAAACAATTTGTCGGATAGTACCAGCCCCCTTGCACCTTTGTATCGTGTGGCAGGGTTGTGGGCAGGCCGCGAGGGTTCGCTTCTTTTTTGGGCGTGGCTTATTAGTGTGTTTGGCGTTTTAGTGGCGCGCCGTGCAGGTAAAAGTGCAAGTGCTGCGGAAGGCGAAAGCGCACGTGAAACGGAAGCTGATGGCGTGAGCGGCGCCTGTGAAAGCGCAGGTCACGGCTCAGACGAAAACGCAGCTCACAACGCCGATGAAGCTGCAGCTCACTTCGCCACAAGCTCCACCGAACAACTGCACAACGTGGCGCTCTTGGTAATGAATGTGGTACTTGCTGCGTTTGTTGGCATGCTGGTTTTTTCCGCAGACAATGCACCCTTTAAAGCAATAGACCCTTCCTATCTTGATTCAGATGGCAATTTAATTGGCGCTGCCACCATGTGGGGCATGAATTCGCTGTTGGAGCACTGGGCAATGGCAATTCATCCGCCCATGTTATTTATTGGATACGCCGGCTTTACTGTTCCTTTTGCCTATGCTGTGGCTGCAGCTGTTACCAATGATGCGCAACTTACCTGGGTAAAGTGCAGCCGCTCGTATGCAATTGCGTCGTGGCTTTTCTTAAGTATTGGCATTGGGCTTGGAAGCGTTTGGGCATATGCCGTACTTGGCTGGGGTGGCTACTGGGGTTGGGACCCGGTGGAAAATGCCAGCCTGCTTCCGTGGCTTATGGGGCTTGCGCTTATTCATACGTTCACGGCAAATTTGCAGCGTGGTATGTATAAGCGTTGGGCGCTTTTTAGCGCGGCGCTTACCTTTGTGTTTGTGATTTACGGCACGTTTATTTCCCGCAGTGGGTTGGTAAGTTCGGTTCATTCGTTTTCGGGCGATGCTGTTTCCACTGCCCTTCTTGCGGTTTTGATGATTGCGGCGCTTATCTGCGGCATTGTTATGGTTTTGGCGCGCAGAAAGTCTTTTGCTGCCGCATCTGGTGCTCAAACAGAAGCCATGATGTCAAAGGATATTTCGTATTACGTGAACAATCTTTTAATGACGGTTGTGGCAGTGTTGTTGGGCTACCTTACCATTTCTTCTGCGCTGCCTTCCGTTCTTCCTTTTGGAGGCACCACCATTACGGCGGGCACCTATAACGCAATTGCGCGGCCATTAGGCATTTTGTATTGCTTGCTTATGGCAGTTTGTCCGTTTTTGGGGTGGAAGAAAACCAGCAAAGAAGCGTTTGCAAAGCAAATAAAAGTGCCCGCTTTGGTAGCTATTGCGGTATTTTGCGCGCTGTTGGTAACGTTTTTTGTGGTGCTTTATCCCAATTACGTTGACGCCCTGGCAGCAGGGGGCACGGCGGCAGCGGAATACACCGATTACGGCCCTGGCTGGTATTACCATGCGCTGGCTATTGTTGGCCTTGCGGTGGCTTCGCTTTTGTGCTGCAACGCATTTGCGCTGCTTATACGCCGCGGGTTAAAAAACGGCGGGGGTGCTCTTACTCACTTTGCCATGGCGGTCATTTTGGTGGGGCTTATTGGCTCTTCCATGTACACTAATGAAACAACCACATCGCTGCACTACGATGAAGATTCGCAAACCGTTACGGATGAACTTGTTCTTCGCGATTATTCACTTACCTATACGGGAAAAGATTCGCAGATAGAAGATAACGGCGATGTTCGCTATGTTTTGTATTTTGATGTATACAAAAATGGCGAAAAAGTTGCCGAAGCAGCCCCCGAAATGCAGGTTTTGTACACCACCAAGCAGCAAAAATTAGAAGCTGCCATCCTTAAGCTTCCCACAGAAGATTTGTTTGTGGTGTTTCAGGGAGTTTCTGCAGATAACACGCTTGTTATGAACGTGAAAATTAACCCGCTTATCAACTTTGTGTGGGTGGGCTTTGCGCTTTTGTGCGCGGGTATGGTGCTTTCGTTTGTACAAAGTGTTCGCAGGCGTGATTCCCTATGATAGAAGTTTCTAAGCTATCCAAAAGCTATGGCACGCACACGGTTTTGAAAAACGTGAGCTTTGTTATTCCGAATGGCTCGTGCGTGTGCTTGTGGGGTGCAAACGGTTCAGGAAAAACCACCTTGCTTCGCATGCTTACTCTGCTTGAAAAGCCCAGTTCGGGCGCTATTTTTTATGATGGCGAAAATGTTCGCGAAAACGCAACGTTGGTGCGCGCGCATATGGGGGTGCTGGGGCACAAGTCAATGTTGTACCCAAATTTATCTGCGCGCGAAAATTTGATGTTCTATGCGCAGCTATATGGGGTGGAAAGCCCTGATAAACGCGTGGATTACCTTCTGGAGAAAGCGCGTCTTACCCTGTGGCAGCATGAGCCGGCAAAAACACTGAGCCGCGGCATGACGCAGCGCCTTTCCTTTGCGCGTGCGTGTGTGCATAACCCAGATCTGTTGTTTCTTGATGAGCCTTATACGGGCTTGGATGTGGCATCGGCAGCCGAGCTTGATGAAGCGCTTGATGCTTTTATGAGCAGCGCAAATGCGGGCGGCAAGGGGCGAAATGCCGGCGGCGAGGGGCGAAATGCAGGCGGCAAAGGGCGCACCGTGGTGATGGTTACTCATGACGAGCACGTGCTTGCCCGCCATGCCACGCACGTGATAACGTTTGACTCCAAGCGCAAAGGCGCAGTGCTTTCGGAGTATACCGCACACCCGGGAGGCGGCACGCACCCGAAACCTGCCGCGCCAGCAGAAGGCGGTGTGTGCGATGCCCGCTAAGAAACAATCCACGTTCAAAGTGGCATATCTGCTGTTCAAGCGAGACCTTCGCCAGGAACTTCGCACGCATGAAATGCTAAGCGCCATGGGGCTTTATGCGTTGCTGGTGCTGGTTGTTTTTGGCGCAACAGTAGCTGCGAATGCAGCAAGTGTTGCCATTGTGTCTGTGGCGCCAGGGCTCTTTTGGGCAATGCTGGTGTTCACGGCGCTTTTGGGTATGAGCCGCACGTTTTCTGCCGAAAAGCAAGACGGAGCACTTGAAGGGCTTTTGCTTGCGCCTATTTCGCGCACCGCAATTTTCTGGGCAAAGGCGGCGTCTTTGGCGCTGGTCATGCTGGCGGTAGAAGTGGTTTGCGTTCCGCTTTTCTGGTTTTTCTTTCTTGCCGATGTTCCACTTAGCGCCCATGTGCTGTGCATTGCCATTCCGCTTTTGGCAGGAACGTTTGGCATTGCGGGTTTGGGCACGCTGCTTGCCACCATAACAGCCGATGCATCCGGCAAAGACGTGTTGCTTTGCGTGTTGTTTGTGCCGCTTGCGTACCCGCTTTTGCATGCGTGCACCAAGGCAAGCGCTGTGGTGCTTAACGCGGCAGCCGCTTTCATGTGCCCGCTGTTTGACACTACGTTTTTGCTGTGCGTGGTATTAGCTGTTGTCTACGATGTTATTATGTTTGTGGTTTGCTGGATTCTATACGACGCCGTTATTCAGGCGTAAGTATTTGTGCAACTTCCGCAAGCCAATGAATGAGAAGAAGAAGGAGAAGGCATGAAAGGTGGCAAAGGCGGCGCAACGCTTCCCGAGCGGGGGCAATGGCCCGACAAGCTGGTGATTCCTGCGTTTGTGGGCGCCGCACTCTTTTTGATTGCTGGCTTTTTACTGGCATTTTTATGGGCTCCTCCTGTTGCGGGGGCGCAGGTAGATGGTGTAGAGCTTATTGCGGGCAACATGGTTTCCAATAAGTTGCTGCTTTCTCAGAAAATCTTTTACTTTCACATGCCTGTTGCTTTAGTTTCGTTTGTGGCTTTGGCATTTGCGGCATATTATTCCATTCGCTATTTGATTACTCAAAAGCAGCGGTTTGACACGTGCGCAGAATGCGCCATGAAAATTTCCCTTGTGTTTATTATTTGCACCATGATTACGGGCGAAATGTGGACGCGCTTTGAGTGGGGCGTCTGGTGGGTTTGGGAGCCGCGCCTTACCACCTATCTGGTGCTCATGCTTATTGTGATTGCCTACTTTGTGGTGCGCAGTGCTTTTGCTGCAAATGCAAGCCGCCGTTGCACGTTTTCTGCTGCAGTGTGTCTGCTTTCATTCGTTGACGTGCCAATTTGTTATGCCGTTACGCGCTTAATTCCCTCAAGCATTCACCCTGTTGTTTTGCGCGAAGGCGGCCTGTCGGGGGATA
>CAVDDP010000078.1:0-12851 GCA_963607695.1 Hallerella sp. | reverse complement strand
AATCAATTACGTGAAAAAATTGGCGTGATGTTCGGTAATCCTGAAACCACTACCGGTGGCCGTGCCCTGAAGTTTTTCTCAAGCGTTCGTATTGACATTCGCCGCATTGACTCCATTAAAAAAGATGGCGAGGCAGTGGGTAATCGCGTTCGCGCAAAAGTGGTGAAAAACAAAGTTGCTCCACCCTTTAAGCAGGCAGAATTTGATCTTATGTTTGGCGAAGGTTTTTCACGTGAGGGCTGTATTATCGATATGGCGGTTGAATGCGGCGTTGCAAAGAAGAGTGGTGCCTGGTACACCTATAATGAAGAGCGCTTAGGGCAGGGAAGAGAAGCAGCAAAGCAAACGCTTCGTGACAATCCTGACATGCGTGAAGAAATTGAAACGAAAGTACGCGAGGCTTTTGGTATTCCTATCATTACGCGCTCACAAGACGAAATTGACGCCATTAATCCCGTTGCAAAACCAACAGGAAAACGTAAGTAATTGAATAAAAGCATGACTCACACAGCAGCTAAAGAAACGCCTTCTCTCACCGATGAAGAGAAGGCGTTTCAAAAGATTATTCGGTACTTAACCTATTGCGACAGAACAACATATGAACTACATTGCAAACTCGCAAACGCTGGCTTTTCTGAAGAAGTAATACAATCTTCCCTTGATAGAGTGTGCCATGCGGGCTTCGTAAATGATGAACACTTGGCACAACGTTTAATCGAGCAATATTTCCAAGCAGGCAAAGGCAAAAATGCCGCAATTGCGAGCCTTAAGAAAAAAGGAATCCCTGAGAATGTTATAAACCAGCTTCTGCTTGAAAGTTCCTATGAGGAAGAAGATGAAAGCGCGCGAGCATTAACTTATTTATATCGGCATCCTCCCCGTGGAAAAAATCTTCATGACAGCGCCTTTCGTAAGCTCATTTCAAAAGGCTATTCCGTTTCGGCTGCTTCAAGCGCTGCAAGCACCTACTGTTCTAAACAAACAACGGATAACAACAGTGAATTTTAGGGGAGCGAATAAGGTGCTCTGCAGAATACTTTAATATTTCTCTTCAAAAATAGTGATGAGTGCTTTAAAATAGGCACGTATGAGTGAATACATCCATTTGGATTGTTTTTATATAAATTTTCAATTGAATATGCATTTGTTCGGTTGTGTATCGTGCTTTTTTTGCAATTTAGTTGGTCGAATTAAATAACTGCATTCTTGTATGCTTTCGCTCATGCCCGGAAAAGTCCAGGCATTTTTTATTGCCTATTGTTATGTAAGCCCTAATAAACGCAACTTAAATGAAAGGGGGATTTACGGTTACATGGAAATTATTATTGCTGCTGTTATTGCGCTTATCATTGGTGCTGTAGCTGGTTTCATTGTTTCTAACAACAATGCACAAGGCAAAGCGCAATTAGCAAAAACCCAAGCCGAAGAACGCCTTGCAAACGCAAATAAAGAGGCAGAAAATCTCAAACGTGAAGCACAAATTGAAGCTGACAGTGAAGCGCTTCGTATTAAAAAAGAAGCAGAAGCTGAAAACAAAGAGCGTATGAAGGAGGTCAGAAGCGCTGAAAGTCGTTTGCAACAGCGTGAGAGCAGTCTTGATAAACGCGTGGAAGCGTTGGATGCTCGTGAGCACCAACTCTCAACACTTAATGGTCAGCTTGAGCGGCGTTCGCGTGATTTAAGTGCAGCTGAAGATGAAGTTTCTGCACGTCTTGAACATGTTGCTGGTCTTTCCCAAGATGAAGCAAAACAGGAACTTCTTGATTCTCTTCGCGACGACGTTGCTCATGAATCTGCCACCATCATCCGCGATGCCGAGGCTCGTACCAAAGCTGAGTGCGATAAGCGTTCTCGCGAGATCCTAAGCCTTGCAATTCAACGTGTTGCAGCCGACCATTCCGCAGAAAGCACGGTTTCTTCAATCCATATTCCCAACGACGAGCTTAAAGGTCGTATCATTGGCCGCGAGGGAAGAAATATTCGTTCATTCGAACAGCTCACCGGTACTAATTTGATTATCGATGATACCCCTGAGTGTGTGACTATTTCTTGTTTTGACCCGGTACGTCGAGAAATTGGCCGCGTTACCATGGAAAATCTTATCGCCGATGGTCGCATTCATCCTGCACGTATTGAAGAGATGTTCGCTAAAGCAGAAAAACTGGTAAACCAGCGCATTCAAGAAGCAGGCGATCAAGCTTCATTTGATACCGGCATTCACGACTTACACCCCGAGCTTATTCGTACGTTAGGCCGATTGCGCTACCGTACGTCCTATGGCCAAAATGTGCTCAATCATTCTTTGGAAGTAGCGTATCTTTCAGGCGTTATGGCATCGGAACTTGGCTTAGACCCGGTAACTGCTAAACGTGCTGGCCTTTTGCATGACTTAGGTAAAGCGGTTGATCATGAGGTAGAAGGAAGCCATGCGGTTATTGGTGCCGATCTTGCTCGTAGATTTGGCGAACGTCCTGAAATTGTTCACGCTATAGAAGCACATCATAATGATGTTGAACCTAACAGTGTTCTAGATGTTATTATCCAGGCAGCCGACGCCGTTTCTGCAGCGCGCCCCGGTGCGCGTAAAGAGTCAATGGATGCTTACGTTAAACGCCTTGAAAAGCTGGAAGAAATTGCTAATGCACATAAGGGTGTTGTTCGTACCTACGCCATCCAGGCTGGTCGCGAGGTACGTGTAATGGTTGAACCTGCTGTTGTAGATGAAGCAGCAACCATTGTTCTTGCTCACGATATCGCTCATCAAATTGAAAGCGAAATGCAATATCCCGGCCAGGTGAAAGTGGTGGTAATTCGCGAGAGCCGCGCCGTGGATTACGCTAAGTAAGGTATGGAAGCCAGTTCGCTTACAAACTTTGTTGAATCGGTTTGCAATGAAAGCCATCTCCGGGTTGAAACAGACCTTGGAGATGGCTTCGTTCGTTTAAAAAGCGAAGAAGCAGAACGTCGACAGGCAGCACACGATATACGAACATGCGAAGATGCTCTTATTGAGCTTCTTCGAAACTCTCGTGATGCTCATGCCCATACGCTTTTTGTTGCAACTTCTAAAAGCAACGGCATACGTTCTTTGCTGGTAATTGACGATGGTGATGGCATTCCGAGCTCAATGCAAGAACTCATTTTTGAACCGCGTGTTACCAGCAAGCTAGACACCATGCATTTTGATAAATGGGGTGTTCATGGGCGCGGCATGGCTTTATATGCAGTAAAACAAAATGCACATGCATGCGGTGTTTCATGTTCGGTACCCGAAAAAGGCACCGCTCTCTATGCAAACTTTGATACCGCACGTATTACTGAGAAAATCGATCAATCGAGCTTTCCCACTTTTAGCTTTCAAGATAACAATCGCTTAGCAATTAAAGGCCCTAAAAACATCATTCGCACCTGTTGTGAGTTCGCCTTTGAACATCGTGACTCTCTAGCGGTTTATCTTGGGTCCCCTGCAGAAATCGCTGCAACGCTTTACGCGTATGGACAAGCAACTTTATCCATACTTGATAGAACGTTTGTACAAAATGAAAATGATGTTGCCCTTATAAAACGTTTGGCACTTGCGCCCGATGAATCATCATTTTGCGCTACCGCTGAAGCTTTGGGCTTAAGCTTGTCGGTTCGAACGGCTTATCGCATTATGGGGGGTTCTTTGAAGCCTCTTCCTTCGCTTCTTGAATATATTCAAAATGCTTTAGTTTTACCAAAAAACAATCAAGCTAAGGGAAAACAAGAAAAAGGGTGTTCGCAAAAACAAGCAGACCACCTGCAGCACAGAGCTCCTAAACATAAGCCCATTTCGTTTACTAATGAAGAATTGCAAGAATTTACCTCGCAGGTGAAATTAGGCTATAAACAGTTGGCTGATTCGTACTATCTAACAAGTAACGTAGATATATCTGCCCAAGTACACAACAATCAGCTTGTTATTAAAATTCCTTTGGCGCCCAACGAATAAATGCAGATGTCATTGCTCCTTTTGCTTGAAACGAATAAAATACACATTTGCAACAGTAAACGTAGATAAACCGAACCACTGATAAGGGATTATATGCAAACATCGTTTTCATCCGATAGTTGTCAAGTCGGATTTCTCAAAGTATCTTCTAAGTCAAATCCTGCCTCGGTTGCCGGAGCAATTGCAGGCATGATAAAAGATGGAAAAACCGTTGACATACAATCTGTAGGAGCAGGTGCTGTTAATCAGGCTATAAAAGCAATTGCTATCTCACGCGGGTTTTTGTCTCCGGTTGGCATTGAAGTTGTTTGCATTCCTTCTTTCGCCGATATCATGATAGATGGCGAAAACAGAACAGCCATACGCTTTGCGGTGGAACCGCGCGATATAGCCCGTGCTGCTGCTTTGTTATGCAATGAACAATTCAATGGTTCCACCGATAGTATCAAGGAGTAAAAGCATGAATTCTGTGCTTAACGCCACCACATTTTGTGTTCACACCTTTGGTTGCCAAATGAACAAGCACGACTCCGAGCGTGTTTGTGGCATGCTGGAAGCGCTTGGGTCATTAGAAGTTGCAACCATTGAAGAGGCCGACATTGTTATTTTCATGACCTGCTGTGTACGCGAAGCGGCGGACGTTCGCCTTTATGGCCAGGTTCAATCCATGAAAAACATGCCGGTACGGCAAGGGTCTAAGCTGCATAAGAGAATCATTGCGGTAGGGGGGTGCATTGGGCAGCGTGACGGTCAAAAACTCACGAACGAGATGAAACATCTTGATGTGGTTTTCGGAACACATAACCTTGCAGCTCTTCCGCGTTTGCTTGAAACCGCCATTCAGGAAAAACGCCAAGCAGTAGAAGTCCTGGATTCTTCAAGCGAATTCTCTACCAGCCTTCCCACTGATCGTGAAAATTCTTGGGCGGCATGGCTTCCTATTACCATTGGGTGTAATAATTTTTGCACCTATTGCATTGTTCCTTATGTGCGCGGTAGAGAAAAATCGCGCACCATGGAAGACATTTTGAAAGAAGCAAAATCCTATGTTGCGGCGGGTGTTAAGGAAATCACGCTTTTGGGCCAAAACGTTAACTCATACGGGCGCGACCTTTATGGGCAACCCGCTTTTGCAAAGCTTCTTGAAGAAATGGACAAAACAGGCATTGAACGGCTCCGTTTTGCCACCAGCCATCCTAAGGATTTGACTGATGAGGTAATTGAAGATTTTGCAAAGCTCCCTTCACTTATGCCGTATTTGCACCTTCCGGTTCAATCGGGTTCAAATCGTATTCTCAAAGAGATGAACAGACGCTACACGCGCGAACACTACCTTGAACTGGTAGATAAAATTAGAGCAGTGCGCCCCGATATTGCTCTTTCAACCGACATTATTGTTGGCTTCCCCGGCGAAACCGAAGAAGACTTCATGGACACCTACCGCCTGGTTGAACAAGTGGGCTACCAACAAGTATTCACCTTTATCTATTCAAAACGCGAAGGCACACCTGCGGCACGTATGGAAGACAATACCCCTCATGAGGTAATCCAAGAACGTTTTGATCGTTTGGTAGAGCTTGTGCAACAAAAAGCATATGAGGCAAATCAAGTTGATGCTCACGCTCTTGTTTCGGTGTTGGTAGAAGGCGCTTCAAAGCGAGACGAAAACCTGCTGGTGGGGAAGAGCTGTAAAAACCAAACAGTTCATGCTCCCATTCCTCAGGGCACCTCTCTTGATTCACTGGTAGGAAAAACAATTAAAGTGCAGGTAGAAGAAGCAAAAACCTGGTACTTGTTTGGACATGTTTGTGAGTAAAGTAATAAGCAATCATGACACATTCTGAATTATCGGTCGAAAATCAAAACCCGCTAACCTACCAGCCCATTATTGGTATTGTGGGACCAACCGCTTCAGGGAAAACCGATTTTGCCCAAGAGCTTGCCCTTCAACTTAAGGGGGAAGTAGTGAGTGCCGATTCCATGCAAATCTATAAGGGTATGGATATAGGCACGGGGAAACTAGCAGTTGAAGACAGAAAAGTACCTCATTGGGGGCTTGATTTAGTAGACCCGGGTCAAGAGTACTCAGCTGCTCTTTTTCAGGAGTACGCAAGAAGCGCTTTTTTAGACATTCAAAAACGTAACAAAGTAGCTCTTCTTTGTGGCGGAACAGGTTTATATGTTCGTGCAGCCATTGATAATTATGAGTTTCCTGCAGGAGAGCAAAGCGAAAATCCTGTTCGCGAAAAATATACCGCGTATGCGCAAGAGCATGGAAATCAAGCTTTATGGGATTTACTTTACTCCGTTGATCCCGAAAGTGCCCGTGTTATTCATCCCAATAATGTTCGACGTGTGGTACGTGCCTTTGAGCTTCGCGAAGAAGGAACATCTTATGCCATACAAAAAGAAAACCTGAAGACAATACCTCAAGCTGTTCCTGCTGTTATCTTTGGTATTTCATATGACCGCACATTATTAGTGAATCGTATTTATAAGCGCGTTGATACCATGATTGAAAGTGGGCTCGTAGCTGAAGTGCAAGCATTGCTTGACAAAGGGTTCAGAAGTGGCATTACGGCACCTCAAGCAATTGGTTACAAGGAAATAGTAGATGCTCTAGATGGAAAATGCACCCTTGAACAGGCAATAGAACAAATCAAAATTGCAACACGACGCTACGCAAAACGTCAAAGAAGCTGGTTTAACCAAGATAAACGCATTGTGTGGCTTGAAGGAACAAACGTAAGCAGCTCAGAGCTCTGCGATCAAGCACAGAGCTACCTTAAACAACATAATTTTTTAGCGTAATAGCATGTTGCAGCCGCTTAACAGCTGCTAGACAGCAGCTAAATTCTTCGGAACACTGCTACAACTTTTCCCGCAATGGAACAGTTCGTGGTAATAATGGGTTCCATCGATGAATTTTCTGGCTGCAAGCGAATGTGATCTGATTCGCGATAAAAACGTTTTACCGTGGCGCCATCATCAATTATTGCAACAACAATATCACCATTATTTGCCGTTGCTTGTTGCTTTACTACCACATAATCGCCATCGTTTATACCACATTCAACCATGGAATCGCCGCGAACAGAAAGCATAAAGGAAGCGGCATCACCAACGATATCTACTGGTAACGAGATAACATCGGAGATATTTTCTTCTGCAAGAATAGGAACGCCCGCAGCAACATTTCCCACTAAGGGAACATCGATAATTTTGCTAAAAGAAGGGCGAACGATATTGCTTTCGAATTGTTCCTCGCAAGATTCACCGGTGTCTTGCATTTCAATTTCTTCACCCTCTTCATTATGCATAACAATAATGGAGCGTGACTTCATTGCATCGCGTTTGATATAGCCCTTTTTTTCAAGTGAATTCAAATGAACATGCACGGTAGATGGGGAAGAAAGACACAACTCTTGGCAAATTTCACGAACAGTGGGGCCATAGCCCTTTTCATTGATGAAGTTCTCAATGCAGTTCAAAACGGCTTGTTGCTTCTTCGTAAGCTTTTGTTTTTCTGACATTTTAAACTCCTTTCGAACATTTGTATGTTTTTTCTTGACAAGAACTTTTGTTCGCTTTATTATAAACACGAACAAAGGTTCTAGGCAAGGGGTAAACATGAGAAATCAAACAAATATTGCTTATATCAATGGTTCGAATGCTTCAGAAATGGTTTATCAGCAGGGAGCAGGAATTGTGGTTTCCTATAAACAAGCTGCTCAAGTTATTCCTGCAAGCCAATCTCTTCAAGAAGCAAGTTCTTTGAAAAAGAACCTAAGGCTTTCCGAAAAAACAAAAAGAGAATTAAGAGGAGCACAGTGCGCCCTTACAAAAACGCAGTATATTCTTGGTTCTCTTTTTATGTTATCCGGGGGTCTTTTGACTATTTTTCTTGAGCGTTTGCTGTAATTCTCCTTTGATTTCTTGCAATTTCTACAAAATTGCAAGGGAACAAATGAAGAGAGGTATATCATTTGCTTACTTGGGAAAAGGAGAGCACATGGAATGCCCCGCTTGTGGTTATGCTGAATCAAAAGTAGTTGATTCACGTCCGTATATGGATAATAGGGAAATCAAGCGTAGAAGAGAATGCCTTAAATGCGGGCACCGTTTCTCTACGTATGAACGCTTAGAGGAGCGACCTCTTCTCGTAATAAAACAAGATGGATCGTCGGAGCCTTATGATCGAGAAAAACTTATGCGCGGCGTATTAATTGCCTGTGCAAAACGCCCCATAACGCCGCAAACAATCAATCAACTTATTGATGAAATTGAAACAGAAGCCCGCAGTTTTCCTCGGCATGAAATACCATCAAAAAAACTTGGTGAAATGGCACTTTTACGTCTATCACAGCTTGACGATGTTGCGTATATCCGTTTTGCCAGCGTTTATAAAGATTTTAAAAGCATTGATGAATTCTTATCAGCATTGAAAGATATTAAAAAATGATAACCATCGAAGTTCCTTTTACCGCTAATGACAATACCATAGCTGCTCCAAGCTATGCACATGATGGCGATGCTGGTATTGATTTACGCTCAACAATCGATTACGTAATTCAGCCATTCGAAAGAGCGCTTATTCCTACCGGCTTATCCTTTGCAATTCCTGAAGGCTATGCTGGGCTTGTTGTTCCTCGAAGCGGGCTTGCTATCAATCATGGCATTTCAATCGTAAATGCACCAGGCTTAATTGATAGTGGGTATCGTGGCGAAATTAAAGTAATTTTGATAAATATGGATTCAAATAAACCGTTTGAAATCAAAACGGGAGACCGCATTGCACAATTAGTATTTACCCCGTATGCTCATGCACAATTAAAACAGCAACAAAGCCTTGATACTACCGAGCGTGGAGAAAAAGGTTTTGGAAGCTCTGGTGTTTCCTAAAAACGAAGCAGAGAGAAAATGAGCGATACTGAACTTAAATCAATAAATAATTTTATTGTTGCCGCAAACATACTTACCATTATTTCTATTTTTGTTCTTGGCGTACCACTGGGTATTGCAGCCATAATTTGTGCGGTTGTTGCCTGGAATAAAACGCGCGCGTTGTCTGAATCTGAGCAAATTGATCAAAAAGTTCTTGCGTATTACCGTAAACGAATTTCTATGGTATTAGCTCTCAGTATTTTAGTGTGCGTTATCAATGCGGTATCGGCATATCTTATGTATCCATATTACAGCGAAATGCTCAATGAATTAATGAATCAGCAAGCGGCTTCATCATCTGCCGGTTCACTTTCTTTTGATTCATCTGGCTCCCTTTCTTCTGGTTCTATTTGGGGATAGCATTCCTTAGCCATTATAATAAGGTACGTTATCGTTGTTTGAAGTGCTCTTTCGAGCCTTCCCTTTTGTTTTACGTAAAAACATTTGATAACTGATAATATATGTTATGTAAACAAACTTTTGCAATGAGATAGGACCCAGCACCCCATGAATATAGGTGTTCTGCTTATAAATACAGGCACTCCAAAGGAGCCCACCGTAGAGGCAATACGCCCGTATTTAACGGAATTCCTCATGGATCCTTATATTATTAGCGCTCCTTATCTCGTGCGTAAATGCTTGGTTTCTCATATCGTTAAAAACAGGCCAAAACGCACGGTAGCTCACTATCAATCATTTTGGACGCCGGAAGGTTCTCCTTTTTTGCTTACCAGCTACAAGCAACAGAAATTATTGCAAGAAAAGCTCGAAAGCTTATCTTCAGACAATACCTATCACGTTGAGCTTGGCATGCGCTATGGAGAACCTAACATTCAACAGGCGCTTGAAAAGTTGTATGACTTGAAATGCAAAACGTTAGTGCTTCTACCGCTTTATCCACAAAACGTTAAAGTATGTGCAGGAACCTGCTTTAAGGAAGCATACAAGCAACTTTCTTCTCCGCAATTGAGTGGCTGGAATCCGAAGGTTTTTGAAATTACGCATTTTCACCACGAGGAATTTTATCGTTTGGCTCTTGCTCACCAGGTTGCTAAGCACTGGGAATACAAACCAGGTTCAAAGCTTATCGTAAGTTTCCATTCCACCCTGTTACGCGACATTAAAAAAGACCCAACGTATCTTGCACAATGCAAGCAAACAAAAGAATGGTTAGCTCAGGATTTAAACATACCTGCCAGCGACGTTATATTAAGCTTTCAAAGCAGGTTCGATTCCAGGAAGTGGCTCTCCCCTTTCACTGAGCATGTTTTAGAGGAACTTCTTGCTCAAAACGTAAAAGATATTTGCATTGTGTGCCCGGGTTTTGTTGCAGACAACATTGAAACCATGGTTGAAATAAATCAACAATTACGCGCAAAAACAGAAACAAAGCTCATGCCTGGTCATATTGGAGATAACCGTTTGCAAATTATAGATGAGGTTTCTCATAAAGTAGCATTTACCTATGTTCCTGCTTTAGAAGATTCCCCTGAACTTATTGAAGCATTAGTGCAAGCAATACAAAAAACCGTGCAGGATATCTAAATCCTGCACGGCCACACTAACTTTTTAGGAGGGAATGTTTGCGCTCAAACGATCAAGCTCAGACTTGCTTTCTACCCTTCAATGGCAATGGAGCGGCTTTCATCAAGCTTTGGTTGCTCAACTTTCTTAGGAACCGTAATAATAAGGGTACCGTTTTCAAAGCGAGCTTTGATTTCGGATTCTTCAATGTCTTCCCCAATGTAGAAAGATCTGCTGCATTGACCACTGAAGCGCTCTTTGCGTACCCATGTGCCCTTTTTCTCGGAAGAAGTTTCATTCTCGGACTCAGTTTGAGCCTTGATGCTTAAAACGCCTTCTTTTAAGTCAACCTGAACATTGTCTTTGGTAAAACCAGGAAGGTCAATAATGAGCTCAAAGCCAGTTTCGGTTTGCTTGATGTCGGTGTGCATGATTGCCGATGGCGTGTGCTGCACCGGTGAGCTACCAAAGAACGATTCAAAGGGGTCAGTCATCATTTCATTGAAAAAATTACGTGTGTGAGGAACGAGCAGTGCCATAATAAATCATCTCCTTGTTCTGAACCGCTTTCTGCGGTTTTTCTTTGCCGTTTCTTGCGGCCTTTTCTTATGACATGATTGTTATAGTCCTGTTCGCGAAGTAATTCAAGCATTATTTTAGAATGCCATCATTATGTAATCTTTGTTACTTGCACGTAATAAATCTAAGTGTAATAGACTAAGGTTTTATTGGTACTATCACGAATGCAGTCGTTATTCAAAAAAGAAAGACTAGGTGCAATGCTATGCGTTATATAAAAACACCTCATAAGAAGCGAATTATCTTATGAGGTGTAACGTTACTAGGTACGAGCGGGAATTAATCAATGCTTAAAGCTTCAAACGCTTTCAACCACTCTCCCGGAATGCGGCTTTCAGTGCGTTCTGCCCAAATTAAATTGATACGCGCAACAGGCAGCTCGTCGGCAATAGGAACAAAGGCAACGCGATCGTCAAAATGGCTGCGGCGCTGGCTAAGCACCATGGAAACGCCTTCCCCTGATTCAACTTGCATAATCAAGCTATCAACATCGTCGTAATACGCTTCTTGCGCCATATCAATGCCAGCGTTTTTGAAGATGTCAACAAAGAACATATTCATAGAAGCCATAGTTTTAGGGCTGGGAATAATAACGCTTTCCTTAGCAATTTGCTCGAGCGTTACCGATTCCATTTTGGCAAAGGGGTGATCAAGAGGGCACACGAGCTCATAAACATCGCGATCAATGCAAATGGTTTTGTAGCCATCGTACAATCTATCTTCAACCACAATACCCACCGCAACATCAATTTCGTCGGTTTCAAGCTTATCGCGAACCGCCATATGCATTAAAGGCACGTAAACCGGCGTGATGTTTGGGGCAAATTTGCGAAGCGCGCGCGTGATGTAGGGAGATTCATCTTGAGCAGCGTTATAGCGTGTGCCAATAATCATGGTGCGCATGGGTTTGCCTTTTGCCTGGTTAATAAGGCTAATGGTGTCTTCGTATTCATGCTCAATACGGTGAGCACCGCGCGCGAAAATGGCTCCAAAGCGGGTCAGTTCAATCTCTTTGCGATTGTTGTTAATGAAAAGCGAAATGCCCAGTTCTTCTTCAAGTTCAGAAATGCTTTGACAAAGCTCATCAACGGAAATAAACAATTTTCTAGCAGCAAGCTCATAATCAAGCTTATCAGCTAAGGTAAGAAAATCGGTAATTGTTGAAATGCGCATGTTATAGCCTCCTTAAGCATTGAAAAAAGCAAGATATTGGTTATTATATCCCGATGTGTGCAAGCACGTACACATAAGCACAAGTTATTGCCAAAATTGCCTATAGAAGGAAATGTAACAAAGGAGAATCTCGCATGGATATGGATATTGTTGTTGCTAAAGAAGATGTAAAAACGAATGTTCAGCTGGTAAAAAGCGGAAAGCCAACGCCTTGGCTTGTAGGAGCTGCAGCAGTTGAGCTCGTAGCCGATGTTGCTATTGCCTTTTGCGCCTTTCAACTGATTAAGCTTTTGAAACACTAAGAACTGTTGTTTCTACTAACAGTTTGCTACAAAGTGAACCGTTGGTAGAAACATGCTGCAAAGAGAAGCGAAAAACGCTCAAATTGTTTCATAATGGTTACAATTGTCAAAACAAGGTTTCGCACCTGCACCCTTTGTTTTGTTTTACTTTAATAAGCCGCCGTTCCAAGCGGCTTTTCGCGTGAAAGGACATTTGTTTTAATGGAAACATTCGGCATTGAAGAGCTGGGTATAACGCAGCCAAAAGCGGTTTATCGTAATTTAGGTGTTGCGCAGCTTGTAGAACGTACACTTGCACGTGGTGAAGGAAAATTAAGTGAGTCGGGTGCGTTAGTAGTAAATACCGGGAAATATAC
>CAVDDP010000077.1:0-12997 GCA_963607695.1 Hallerella sp. | reverse complement strand
GTCACTTGCCATAGCAACGCCAATGCCCTTGTTGGCAGAAACTAACACATTGGGAAAGGCCGTGGGCAAAAGGCGCGGCTCTTTCATGGCGCCATCGTAGCTGTCCACAAAATCTACCGGGTCTTTATCGATGTCTTTGAACACTTCCGCACAAATAGGCGAAAGCTTTGCCTCGGTATAGCGCGAGGCAGCATAACTCATATCGCCCGAGTAATACTTGCCAAAGTTGCCCTTGGAATCTACAAACGGCGTGAGAAGCGCTTCGTTGCCCGTGGCTAAGCGCACCATGGTCTCATAGATTGCGGCATCGCCATGGGGGTTTAGCTTCATGGTTTGCCCCACAATGTTCGCGCTTTTCTGGCGCGCACCGGTAAGCAAACCCATCTTGTACATGGTGTATAAGAGCTTGCGATGCGACGGCTTAAAGCCGTCAATTTCGGGGAAAGCACGCGAAACGTTGGTGCTCATGGCATAGGGCATGTAGTTTTCTTCAAGCGTTTGCGTAATAGGTTGTTCCAGCACTTCAGAGTGCAAACCAATCACGTTCGGGTTATTTACGCGGCGCGCCTTCGTTGTTTCTTTTTTTGTTTTCTTAGCCATTCCGTGTTCACCTATTATTGCAAGTCAAGCTGATCTAAATACTCTTTGCCGTGTTCGGCAATGTGGCGTTTTCTGCCTTCATCATCGGTTCCTAAAAGCAGGTTAAACATGGTTTCCATGCGCACCACATCTTCCGGCAGCACCTTGATAAGCCGGCGCGTTTCCGGGTTCATGGTAGTAAGCCACATCATGTCGGGGTCATTTTCGCCTAAACCTTTAGAGCGGTTAATAGAGCATTTCTGCCCGTTAATCTCTTCCAGAATTTTTGTTTTTTCTGCCTCGGTATAGGCAAAATACGTTTTCTCTTTGCAGTTAATTTCGTACAAGGGAGACTCTGCAATATACACAAAGCCCTGGTCAATAAGCGTGGGCACCAGGCGGTAGAGCATAGTAAGAATAAGGGTGCGAATGTGATAACCGTCTACATCGGCATCGGTACAAATAATCACTTTGCTCCAGTTCAGGTTGTTCAGGTCAAAAGCCCCAATGTTTTTCAGGCGCTTGTCTTTGACCTCTACCCCGCAGCCTAAAACGCGCAGCAAGTCCATGATAATTTCCGACTTAAAAATGCGCGGGTAATCTTCCTTCAGGCAGTTCAGAATTTTACCGCGAACCGGCATAACGCCCTGGAATTCCGCATCGCGCGATTGGCGGCACGCGCCGGCAGCCGAATCGCCCTCTACAATGTACACTTCGCGGCGCTCTTTATCTTTAGAGCGGCAATCAATGAACTTTTGCACACGATTTGCCATATCGGTTTTTTGCTGCAGGTTTGTTTTGATGCTTTGGCGCGTTTTTTCCGCATTTTCACGCGAGCGCTTGTTGATAAGCACCTGCTCTAGAATTTTATCGGCAGCGGGCTTGTTCTCAATCAAGTACGTTTCCATGCGCTCTTTCAAAAACGCCGTCATGGCCTGCTGGATAAAGCGGTTGTTAATGGCTTTCTTTGTTTGGTTCTCGTAGCTTGTTTGCGTGGAGAAGCAGTTGGTAACCAACACCAAGCAGTCTTGCACGTCTTGCCATTTAATGGCGCTCTCATTTTTGTTGTATTTGCCTTGCTGCTTAATGTAGGCATCAATGGCGCTGGTCAGCGCGCTGCGCGCCGCTTTTTCCGGCGAGCCGCCATTTTCAAGCCAGCTGGAGTTGTGATAGTACTCCTGCATTTGAAAGCCACGGGAAAAGCAAAAACATGCCGTGATTTTCACGTTGTAATCGGGCAGGTCTTCGCGGTCGCGCCCGCGGCGGTCGGCCTGAATGAAATACGGCTCCGTTAAATAATCGGTTCCCACCTTTTCTAAGATATAGTCTTCAATGCCTTTGGGGTAGCAAAAATCTTCTTGCGTAAAACCTTCATCGGTTTCTACTTTAAGGCGAAACGTTACGTTGGCGTTTACTACCGCCTGGCGGCGCAGCGTTTCTTGAAACCATTCAAGGGGAATATCAATGGCGGTGAATACCTCCAGGTCGGGGCGCCATTTAATGGTAGTACCCGTGCGCTTTTCGGTAGTGGGTTCCACGGTAAGCGCCTTTTTCTTAGCGCCCACCACTTTGCCTTTTTTGAAGTGCAACTGATACTTGCTTCCTTCGCGCCATACCGTAACGTCCATATATTCCGAAGCGTATTGCGTGGCGCACGATCCCAGGCCGTTGGTGCCTAAGGAATAATCGTAGTCGCCACCTTGGTTGTTATCGTACTTGCCGCCCGCATACAGTTCGCAAAATACCAGCTCCCAGTTGAAACGCTTTTCTACCGAGTTCCAATCAAGGGGGCAGCCGCGGCCGTTATCTTCCACCTGAATTGATTTGTCTTTGAACACCGTTAAGGTAATAAGGCTGCCAAAACCCTGGCGCGCCTCGTCTACTGAATTGGAAAGAATTTCAAATACGGCATGCTCGCAGCCATCTAAGCCATCGGAACCAAAGATAACCGCAGGTCGCAGCCTTACGCGCTCTTCGTCTTTTAATTGTCGGATACTATCGTTGCCATACGCGGCAGATTTTTGTGCCATGTTTCACGCTTTCGCTTAGTGTGTTTTCTGTTGCATTTTGTGGCGGGCAATTCCGCCCATAAAAAGAGCCCTTACGGGGGCGGAGCAATTTTTGCCTTGCACATTGTACCAAAAGCAAACGGTGCTCACACAAAAAGAAGAGATGCGGCACCATTGGCACCGCACCTCTTTGAAATGCTCTGCGTTTACCTGAAAAAAACCAACGGGAAAGCAAACGCACACGTTCAAACTACATGCCTCTATGCGCCTGCTGTAGTATCCCCAGTGCTGCTTGAGAATCCATAATGAAGCGCATATTGAATCGCAAAGGCATCGGCAGCTTCCAATGTTGAACTGCCATTTACATCGGCGGTAAACCAGCATGCCTGCGACAAACGCGTAAAGTCAGTGTATTTACCTGCGCAAATGTCGTATGCTACCTGCGCATCCACAATGTTTACGTGCCCTGAGTTATTAACGTCGCCTTTTTCATTTACCGTGGGTGCAACACCATCCACAAACGTAATAGAGCTTTCGGTAAGTGCTGCCGCTTGCGTGGCAGTCATAAGCGCTGCATAGCTGCCATCAGCCAGTTTCACGAAGGAAGTGCCGTTTGCAACAGGAGTTTTGCTTTCATCAAAGCCACCTGCAAGCTTGACTTTCACGTACTCTGACGCAAACGGAGTGGAGTCATAGGTGGTAGTAGGCACGTATTCCACATTCACAATGCAATACGGTGCGGTAATAACGCGCTTGTCACTTTGTGCAGTAAGAACATAGGTGCCCGGCTTATCAAACGTTACCGTAGCTTCACCATTCTTATTGGTACTGCTGTTCTCAAGTGCCACAAAGCCATTTGCTGTTGCGTAGCCCAGCTGCGCATTTACCACAGCGCCCGAGGCCGCATTGCCGTTGCTGTCGTAGCCGCTGTAGGTAAGCGTTACGCTCGCTGGCTCGTTCATGCGAACGTTCAAGCTTGTTTTATCGAACGCTGCCACCACATCGGTGAAATTGCTGGTGTCAATGTAGGAGTACATATACAAATTGTCGCCTTCAGCCACCGATATGCGCGAAATCACATCAGGAGTTGCCGTGCCGTTTTGCAAGAAGCCCAGACTGGTGGTAGATACACCCCACAGCTTGCTTACCCAGCCCGAACTAGAAATGGTGAAATCGCTCTCACCGTTCGGCGCATAGGCCTTATGAGCAGCAAGAACTGCTTCGTCGTAGGTAATCTTGCCATCAACGTTGGTGTCTTTTGCAACAACCGGCAAAGCTGCAGCAACTTCGCTTTGAACCGTGGTAGCAAGCGAACCTGCAAGGCTTACCGTAACGGTAACATTCACATCGGCCGCGGGCTCTACCGTGTCATCGCCATTCGTGCCCGCAACGGTAACAGTGGTGCTTACCGGCACTTTGTAGAAGTCTTTAAACGCTGCATATTTTGCTTTGGTGTCATCGGTGGCGGTGTCGCTTTCGCCAAACTTTTCCCAGTACTTTGCGTACTTGGTGTAGCTCATTACCGAGTCAAGCGTAACATTGGTGTTGTATGCAGGAAGCGTGTATTGCAGCGTTTCGCTGGCAATAACGCTTTCATTGCTCGAACGAATCTCACGCCAGGTAATGCCATAAATCATGGGGTCATACCCGGGAATTTCATCCAGCTGAATGCCCCCAAACGTTACGTTAATAGCACCACGCACATAGGTAAGGTTGCCTTCTGTATCAACGGTAATTTCACTGAACGGCTTTAAGCTTTGCGTGATATTTGTTTTATCGGCACCTTCGTACGCTATGCCGTTCCAGTACACGTCTTCGGTTGCTACGCGAGTCATCAGCGCTTTTGCAGTATCAAGTTCAGCCTGCGTAAACGGCTGAATGGTAACCGAGAAGTCCTTGGTAGCATAGGTGTTGCCCGTGGTGCGGTCGGTAATGGTAACGGTATACGTTACCGTTACTGCTTCTTCACCCGGAAGCGGCCGGTACACTTTTGCATGGTAGCCATAGAACTCAAGATGATCCGTATCGTTTGAGGTCATGGTTACTTTTTCCAAGTCGCGGTTCTGGAAGATACCCGCCTTTTCCAATGTGGAAGGAGTAGGCATTTGCAAGTCATCGGTAAGCTGGGTCATGGTAGGCTTGATGGTTTTATCCACAAAGTCGGTGATAAGGTCAACGTACTTGCTTTCCAAATCGCTTTGCGTTTGCTCGGAATCAATGGGGGTTTCTTCGCCCTGTGCCAGCGTAAACACATAATTGGCATACGTGGTTACCAGCGGAACATCAATCACAATAGGGTCGCCATTTGCATCCACAATAGGAATGCTCTCGTGCGTAGTAGGATCTTCCGTGTACTGGTAGCTGGTAGTGCTTCCTTCGTTGTCGTTGAACAAATTAAAGGTATAGGTTGCTACCAACGCTACGTCAAATTCACCATACGCACTGCCGGTAAGCGTTGCTTTATACATGCGCGTACCGTCCACATAAGTTTCTTCAAACTCTACCAGGGTGCCTGCCGTATCTTCATCGTAGTCGGCAGACCACTCAATGCTTGTCGTGCCAACCTGAGCCGGCAAGATAAACGTGGTACCGCTGGGAATATTCACGTTTGACGTGTTCTCTTCGCCCGTTTCAATGTCGGTACCATCGCATGCTATGGTGTAGAAGGGGTATACGGGTTCGCCCGCAATTTCTTCACCATTAGCGTCTTCGTATTCCACCTGATTGTTAACGCCTTCAGGCTTAATGGTTTCCCACGTTACGCTCTTGGCGGCAGCGTTCAGTACATCTTGCACGTGAGCGCGCTCCCAACCAATGAACAAGCGAATGCTAAAAGGTTTGGTAACGCCATCGCGCGAAAGCGTGAAGGAAACGCCCGTGTACTGCGCATACTTGGCAGAAAGATTGTTTTCTACGCCCTGGAAATACGATATGGTGCCATCGGCAGCAAGGTTCACATCTTCCGTTGCAGGATATGCTTTTGTGCCAGCGCCGGTAAAGGCAAGAGAAATACCAAGCGCTTCAAGGTCAATGTCCTGGCTGGTAAGGTAGTTTTCTATCACCTGTTGAGCAGTGGTGATATCGGGGTCGTTCACCTGAAATGCCCACAGTGTGTGGTCTTGCAATTTCTGGCAGAGCACATCAAGTTCGTTTTCATTCACTTGTGCAGCAGAAAGCAATGCCACGGTAAAGGACACGCTGGTAGAAGCTTTGCCTTTGGCAATGGTGGCTTTCAGCGTGTACGTATCGGTGGCAGCTGCTGGGTAGGTAATACTACCGTCTTGTGCAATGGCGCTTTCGTGTGTGGTATCTGGCGCGGTAATTTCCCAGGTAATAGTGGTATCTTGCGCACCCGTTGCAGGAAGCACCAAAGCTGTTGCATCGGTAGGCTCAAGAGAATACGTGCCTGTTGTATCAGCGGTAAGGTCAATGGTTTCCTGAGCCACTGTTGCCTGAAGCTTGAGTGCTTCTACAGCAGCAGCAACATCTTTTGCATCCTGGTCAACGTATGCTTCGCCACCCTGCCAGCTCAAAATAGGCATGCCACTGTTTACCAAAGCGTTAGTGTCAACATGCCATGCAGTGCCCTGTGTTCCATTCAAAATACCCACAAACTGAGCTTCGGTGAGTTCAGCGCGTGTTTTTACCTGCGCATTAGCGTCAGTTGCGCCACAGCCTTCAAGGTAATAGCTGTTAGAAACCGTAGCATCGCTTGTCACGTTGCCTGCAACGGCGCCGCCGCTTGCAAACTTGCTCATGGTACCAGCGTTATAACACCCGGAAACAGTGCAGTTGCCAGAATACGTTGAAGCATTCGCAGAACCAACAATGCCGCCTACTGCCTTGGCATTCGTGGCATGGGCAGAAAGAGCACCCACGTTGTAGCAATTGGAAATTTCGCTATAGCTATAACCCACAATGCCGCCAAGGTTAACGTTGGAAGAAGAAGAAAGTGCTCCCGTATAGGAAATGGTTCCTTCGTTCACGCAATTGCGAATAATGCCGGTGCTGGAAGAGCAGCGCCCTGCAATACCGCCGGTAGCGTTGGTGCCACTGTTTGAAACAGAACCCTTGAACAGGCAGTTTTCAATAAGGCCACTATTGGTATTAACAATGCCGCCCACAATCGAAGAGCCCGAAACCGTACCCGCAACAATCAGGTTTTTCACCGTGGCGCTTGAAGAAAGTGCTGCAAATAAGCCACCCGATGTTCCTTTCAAGCCGGAAATAGTATGGCCTGCACCGTCAAACGTACCTGCATATTCATATTGATACGTGTTGGAATTGTACACACCCTTCATGCTTGTCCACGCGTTATCGTTCAAGTTAATCTGAGCAGTAAGCACAGCATTCAATGTGTTGTCATTGGAAATCTGGTTCGCAAACCAGGCAAGCTCGTTTGCGTTTGAAATTTGATATACGCCATCGGTAAGCGTGGGTTCAGTTTTTGTGGAGCCATCCCATGCTTCGCCTGCATATTCAAGCGTTACCGTAAAGGTAGCATCATCGGTAACCGTGAATTGTGCACTCCTGGCAATATAGTTTGTTTGAGAAACGGTGTAGGTAAACGTGTTGCCAACTGGCAAAATAAACGTGCCATCTTCTTCGGCAGTCATTTGACCAGCCGTTGCATGACTTACCGCAACACTTGCTCCTTCGGGAATATTGAATGTAATGGTTTTTGAGGCAACACGGCTAAGGTCTGCTGCTGCAACCGTAAGCGTGGTATCAGCACCGTTCACCGTAACACTGCCCGTTAAATCGTTATAGCCAAACTTTGAAACGGTATAGGAATACGTGCCGTTGGGCAAAGTATACGCACCGGAAGAATCGGCTGTTACTGCTTCTTCCCCGTTATAGAGCGTAAGCGTTGCACCTGCGGGAACAGAAGGCGTTACGGTATAGAGCGGCGTAAGCACAAAGTTTTTCACTTTAACGCTGCCCGTAGAAGAAGAACCCCAACTATTGTAGTTTTTCAAGTTCAAGGTATCGCCCGAGGAAAGATCTGTGGTGAAGCTTGTCCAATCCTGCTTTCCCTGAACGCTTTTCAGCGTGGTGTATCCCTTGTTAATTAAGAAGCCATAGGAAGAATAACTTGCCGTATTTTCAACCGCATAATCAAACGACACGCGCACTTTTGCATTTGCTTTCAAAGCAAGCGTTGCGCTCTTATAGCCACCCGTAAGATCCGAAAGCAAATAATTGCCATCATTGTCGTAAACACCCACGTAGGGGTTAGAAGTATCATTCGTTAAGGCAGCTAAGTCTGAATTCACAAAGTCGGTCAAAAGCAGCGTGCGCACAAACGTAACGGTCTGCGTAACGGGTTCGCTTTCCACCGTGAACGTACTTTCTACCGTGTCACACCCTTCAGCGGTAGCAACAAACGTATACGTACCCGCGGGAAGCCCCTGCGTGTAGTCACGCTCAATGCCATCGGCACTTTTCACCGTATAGCTGGGGGTGCAGGTCATGCCTTCAGGAAGGACGGGATTAAACGTAACAGTTTGCGTAGGTGAAGCTTCAAGCGTAACGGTTTGCGCTACATCCTGCCCTGCTATCGTAATGCTTCCGCTGGCTTGCACATAGCCAAACTTCGATGCCTCATACGTGTAGGTGCCATTTATTGCGGTATACACATTGTTGGTACCAGAAATTTCTTCACCATCTGCATTTTTTACCACAAGCGAAGCATCCTGCGGCGAAAGCGTAAATGTTGCGTTGTATACCGACTCAAGGCTAAAGTTTTTCAGCCATACGGTGTCGTCATTTCCGTCTCCACTGTAGTCTTTCTTGTAAGTAATAACAATGGTGTCATTTTCAGCAACAATTGCTTTGAAGCTGGTCCATTCACCCGCACCTGAAGCTGCATTTACCAGCGTGGTGCTTCCTTTTGTTATGCTCAATTTGTCGTAACTCTCTGAGCTTACCTTGTAGCTAAACGCTAGCTGACCTGCTTTTTTGGCAGTAAGCGTAAGAGTTGCGCTACTGGAGCTCTTCCCTTGATTGTTGCTTTTCAGCACCGAAGTGTCCGAAGAATCAAGCACAAAACCATAGGTGCCGTTTGCTGCATCCACCGCAACGTTAGCTGCTTCAAAGTAATCGGAAACAACCCATTTCCGCGTTAAAGAAACATCTATGGTAAGTGCTTCGGCAGAAACCGTAAACGTTGCACTCACGTCATCGCAGTTTGGATGCGTTACCGTATACGTGTACTCACCTGCGGGCAAGTTATACGTACCATTTGCCTGCGACGCAATAACTTGCGTGCCGCTTTTCACTTGAATGGTGGCATCGCTTGCAGAAAGCCCTTCAGGCATGCCAATCGCAAACGAAACGGTATAAGCAGGAAGAGCGGTAAGCACAATGTTCTTCGTTACGTTTTCGCTGGTAACTTCAATGTTTCCTGTTGCTGTTTCATAGCCAAAAGCACTGGCTTCATAGCTGTAGGTGCCTGCCACTACCGTGTACACATTGTTAGTGCCAGTAACCACATTACCAGCAGAATCCTTCAAGGAAAAAGTAGCATTTTCAGGTGTGGTGCTTACGGTAATGGTGTATGTCGGTGCCATGGCAAAATCTTTCAGCCAGGCAGTGTCATTGTTTTTGTCGCCACTATAATCTTTCGTATATTTGATGGTTACCACATCACCCGTTGCCACAATGGTGCTGAATGATGTCCAATCAATGGTGCCTGAACGATCTGCCTTGGTAGTGGTGGTTGATTTTCCATTCACCTGAATGTCAAGCCAGTCACACCTTGATTCTGAACTTACTTTCCACATGAAAGAAAGAAGGCCAGGCTGTGTGGCAGTAACCGTCATAACAGAAGAAGAGCCGCCTTTGCTTTGGTTTGTTGAAGCAAGAACCGTCTCGTTTGAGAGGGTAACTTCTTCAAAGCCGTATGTTTCTGATTCAGGCTTTAAGCTTACATCAGCCTTCCCAGCTAAACCGCTGGTGGGGCCAGGCTTAACTACAAAGTTGCACGTAAAGCTTGCTGTTTTTTCGCCATACGTTACCGTTACTGTTTTGCCGGTAGCTTCGGCGGAAGAATCCCAATCGGTGGTGTAGCCGGTAATGGCTTCACTGGTGCCATCGGTATACAAAGCGGTAACAGTAATACTGTTTTCTGGCCAAGCGTCGCCCACATAGTATTGTTCAGCGTTACCAGAAAGCTTAATGCCCGAAAGCGTTTTTGCTTCAAGCTCTACCGTAACAGCAATGTTTTCTGCCGCTTGTGCCTGGGCTTCCGTTACGGTAAATTCACCCGTTGTTGCCGTGTAGCCTTGCTTTGATACGGTGTAGCTATACGTGCCTGCCGCATATTTTGCCTGCGCTTTTGCTGCTTTACCCGCAACCGTTATCTGGGCATCGGCAGGGGTGGTGGTAAACGTTACCGTTGCTTTTGGTGTTGTAACCACATTTTCCCAGGTAAGTACAGGATAAGAATCACCCTCTTCAAACGCTTCGCCTAAGTCAGACGCTTTACCCACCATGGTGTCTACCTTGGTACCAATGATTGGAGTAGTGCCTTGAGCATTAATGAAAGATTCATCGGGCAAAGTGTAATAACAGCTTGCGGAAGAAGTTTCTGAGATGGTGCCGTTGTAAAACGAAACAATGCCGGCGTAATTGTTTCCGTCTTTCGAAATTTCACCCACGTTGAAGCAATGAGAATAGGTGCTTTCTAAGCCGGATTTTCCCTCTTGGCCAGCAATACCAGCAGCTTTTCCGCCAGTGTAGGTATTGATAGCTCCTGCGTTATAACAATTGGTAAACGTATTGCTATAATTACTGTAGCCAACAATACCACCAGCATTTTTACCGGTAACGCTTGCTTTATTTGCACAACTGGTAAACGTATTGCTTGCCCCAATACAGCTACCCGCAAAGCCACCAACACGGCTTGAAGTACCTGTAGAGGTAACTGATCCCGAGAAAGAACAATTCGTGAATGCTGTCCCTTTTGCAGAAGCAGCAAAGCCACCAGCATAACCCGCCGATGTACTTATAGTGCCTTCAAGCTTTACGTTTTTGATAACAGCACCAGTCTCAAGAGCATAGAAAAAACCACTATATGTTGATGCGCTGGTAATAGCTAAGCCAGTAATGCTATGACCATCACCATCAAAGGTGCCAGTAAACGCGCTGGCGCTAGTACCGATAGGAGTCCACTGCCCCGAAAGCTCTATGTCATCGGTCAGTTTTGCATAGCTGCTTTTTGCCGTACCGGCATTAACCGCCGTACGGAACTCCGCAAGATCATCTGCCGTAGCAATAAGGTAGGGGTCAGCTTCTGTTCCGCTGCCAGAAAGAGCAAGCGCTGTTATTTCTGTGCTGCTTGCCTCAAGCGCTGTTGGGTCTGCCGCTTGCGCTTCCGTGACTTCTGCCGCTTGCGCTTCCGTGACTTCTGCCGCTTGCGCTTCCGTGACTTCTGAAGCTTCTGCAGCTGCAGAAGCTTCAGCATTGGCTGTGGTGTCATCCTGCGCTGCCTCAGGCGCCAGAGTTTCTGCTGCCACGCTTTCCGCCTGGTCAGATGCTTGGTTGGTCGCAAACGCTGACACGGGCATAAGCCCCAGCACCAGTACCACGGAAAGCACGCAATTCAAAACTTTCTGTGAGATTTTCATTTTGGAACGTGTGGGTGCCTTGCACGCTTGCAAAGGCTGAGTTCCTGAACGTAACCGCATCATTTTTCGATACAACCTCCTTTTTTCGTTTCCCTTCAAAGCAGCTGCTTTTACCAGAAAACGCAAAAGGGGGCGCATGGGCTCCACTTTATGTTATGCGCTTTTTATAACAGAACGTTTCTCGTGGCACAGTAAATGCTCGTTATAAAACGCCGTATGTCATGCGCGGCAAGGTATCCCCGGTAATGGCAGGTGCTCCTGGTATCGCCTGGCGATCTGACTTATCGCTGTTCACATACGGAAAACAGCGCATCACAGTGACCTACTCGCAGGGAATCTCACCCTATTCAGCCAGCTGCACATGCAGCAAAGCGATACTGTTGCGGGAAAGTGTATCAGATTTTTATGCAGCACTTGCCTTCAAAAGCAAACACTGTATAAGTGGTTACATAACAACACTTTGGGTAAAAGAAAGAAAAAGCACGAATATCTATCGATTAGCGTTCTTAAAAAACTACAAATTTATAAAAGTCAACCCTAGTTTCCAAGGAAACTTATGGCTACACTGTGAAAAAGTGGAAACACTTCTCTTGATGGTTGGTAATTTGATCGGTCGGTCGATCGCCTCCGTCACAGATGGAGGCCTGGCCGCCCAAGAAAGGTAGGTGGTCACCATGTCAGCTCCCGAAACTGAGCATGTCCGCAACATTGCCCTGGTTGGGCAGGATGGTGCGGGCAAAACTTCCCTGGCGGAAGCGATGCTTTTTGTGTCTGGACGCACTTCTCGCATGGGCACAACTCACGACGGTAAGTCAAACCTCGATGTAGATCCCGAAGAAATCAAACGACGTTTTACCATTACCACTTCTTTAGCTCCGGTTAATTACCACGATTACAAAATTAATGTGCTTGATACCTCGGGTCAGCCCGATTTCATTGGCGAAGCGCTGCTCTCTATGCAAGTTTGCGAGACAGCGCTTTTTGTTTTTGATGCGGTAACGGGGCCGCAACCCATGAGCACGCGCCTGTGGAAAGAGGCAAGCAACATGCGCCTTTCCCGCGCGGTGTTCATTAACCACATTGATTGCGAAAATGCCAATTTCAACGCCGCTATGGCAACGCTGCACGCCCGCTTTGGTTCCCGCCTGGGCGCCGTATCTATTCCTATAGGCGAAGGCCCCGAGTTTAAGGGTGTAGTGGATGTGCTGCGCATGAAGGCACGCTATTTCAACGATGCCGATGAAGAGCAAGTGGAAGAGATTCCTGCTGAATATTTAGATGCTGCACAAGCTGCCCGCGAAAAGCTGTGCGATTTAGTTGCGGAAGCCGACGAAGACTTGATGATGAAGTACTTAGACGGCGAAGAGCAGCTCACACAGGAAGAGCTTGAAAGTTTATTCGACAAAGCCATCACTCAGGAGTTGTTCATACCTGTTTTTGTAGGGTCTACCCTTATCAAGCAAGGCATAAAAGGCCTGATAGAAGACATTTGCACGTACTTCCCCAGCCCTACTGCTCATGGGCGTTTTAAGCTGGCAAATGGCGAGACCATTCGCGTGAGCGAAGAGAAGCGCCCGTGCGCCTATGTGTTCAAAACGCTGTTGGACCCCTATGCGGGCCGCCTGAGCTTCCTGAAAGTGATTGCCGGCACGCTGGAACCCGGCATGGAGCTTTTGAACAGCCGCAACGGCAAAAAAGAGCGTTTGGGGCGCCTGTATTTAATGATGGGCAAAGAAACAAAAGAGGTAAAGCGCGCGAAGGCGGGCGACATTATTGTAG
>CAVDDP010000076.1:0-17371 GCA_963607695.1 Hallerella sp. | reverse complement strand
ACGCGGCTGGCAAGATTTTGAAGTACAAAATGCGCGAATCGCTTGCTGCTGAACTAGGTTTGGAATAATAGTTCGGCGGTTCTGCCGAACCGCCGAACTGCTCGACGCTGCGAAGCGTCTAGGTGCGACATTTGCCCTTTTTGCGCTCCAACTTCGCGTACCGAAGTACGCTCGGTCGCGCAACAGGGCAACTGCCTGCACCGATACGCTTCTCGCTGACATTAAGGGCGAGAGTGACATTTATATAGTAAGGAAATTGAGTGCAAAACGAGCTAGGGAAAACGCTGCTTATTGTGAACCCCGTTGCCAAAAAAGGCGCGGGGCAAGCTGCTGGCGTGCGTGCTGCCGAAAACCTTAAGCAGGCAGGGGTAAGCGTTACCTGCGTTGCTACTTCAAGCCCTGCTCAGGGCGCAGAGCTGGCAGCAAGCGCCGCGCAGGATGGCTACCAAAGCGTTATTGCGCTGGGCGGCGATGGCATTATCCATGAAATCGCGAACGGCTTAATGAAAATCGAGCAGGAAAAACGCCCCGCGCTGGGCATTATTCCCGTAGGTTCAGGAAACGATTACGCGCGCACGCTGGGCATGTCGGAAGATGTTGACACGGCGTGCGCGCAACTTCTAAGTGCGCAAGCGAAAAAGGTAGACGTAGGAATATGCAACTGTCAGTACTTTGTTGAAACACTTTCGTTTGGCATTGATGCCGCCATTGCGCTTGACACCGTGCAGCGCCGGCTAAAAACAAACAAAACGGGCGGCGCCTTGTATTTTGAGGCGGGCATAAACCAGCTTGTTTTTCACCGTAATATGCACGCTTACCACGCAAGTTTTGACAAAGGCGATGTTGAGCAGGGAAAATCGTTAACGTTCGCCGTTCAAATTGGCTGCACCTATGGCGGCGGTTTTCGCATTTGCCCCGAAGCTGTGCCCGACGATGGCCTGTTTGACATTTGCATTGCGCACCCGCCCATAGGGCTTGTAAGCGCTATTGCCCTTTTTTCCCGCGCCCGCAATGGCAAGCATGTAGATTCGCCTAAAATTCAACTCAGGCGCGCCTCAAGTTTGTCCATTCAGTTTGAACATATTGTTCCTGCTCAAATGGATGGCGAAGATTGCTCTGCAAGTTCTTTTGAAGTGCGCTTGCTACCCAAAGAGCTTTCAGTTTATTTTGGGAAGGCGTTGTAGTATTTATTGCTCACAAAGGCTCGGAGCTTTTTGGACACAAAGGCTTCACTCCTTAGCAAATGAAAGGGTGCTACTGCATAATGTCTTTAAGTTCCATATTTTTTCTTTTTTTGTTTTTTCCTATAACGCTTGCAGTGTATTACTTTGCAAGACTTATAGGCTCAGACAAAGCGTGGGCATCTACTCTAGGCAAAGGCATATTGCTAGTGGCAAGCCTTTGCTTTTATGCGTGGGCAGCTTTTGAATATATTCCTCATTTGCTGGTAGTTTCACTTTTGGTATATGCGCTGGCGCTTCTTATGGGAAAGCGGGAAGGCACTGCTCGCAAACTTGTTCTTGCTTTAGGTATTGTTGTATGTGTTGCGTTCTTGATGTTCTACAAATACCTTGATTTCTTTGGAGGTATTGCGGGCAGAATCTTCAACATTTCCTATGAAGACGCAGGCATTATTCAACCTTTAGGAATTTCGTTCTTAGTTTTTTCGCTTATTTCCTATTTAATGGATGTGTATCGCAGCAAAATTTCTGCAGATAAAAATGTGTTAAATGTTTTACTGTGGTCGTTTTTCTTTGTGAAAATTACTTCTGGCCCTATTGTTCGCTATGACCAAATGTATAAGCCGGAAGAAAACAATCCAAGCAAGCCTTGTTTAGAAGATATTTCGGCAGGTGCACGCCGCTTTGTTATAGGGCTTGCGAAGAAAGTTATTCTTGCCAATACCCTGGGCTTAACGGTAGATACCATTTTTGCAGCTCAGCCCGATGGCATTAGTATGTCGGTTGCGTGGCTGGGCATTATTTGTTACACCTTCCAAATTTACCTTGATTTTGCTGGTTATTCCGACATGGCGCTTGGCATGGCGCGCATGCTGGGATTCCATTTTGAAGAAAACTTTGATTATCCGTATGTGTCAAAAACGCTTGGTGAGTTTTGGCGCCGCTGGCACATATCTTTATCAACATGGCTGCGTGATTACTTGTATTTCCCCTTAGGAGGAAGCCGTCGCGGAAATGTATACGTTAATTTAGTGGTGGTGTTTTTGATCTCGGGTTTGTGGCATGGCGCTTCGCTTCATTTTGTAGCATGGGGTGCTTGGTATGGGCTGTTTATGATAATAGATAGGCTGTATCGCACCTATATTCAGCCCAAGCGAAAGCTTCCTTCATGGCTAACCTGGCTTTTTACTATAGTGGTAGTGGTTTTTGGTTGGGTGCTGTTCCGTGCCGATGGTATGAGCCAGGCAGTAAGTTACATGCTTAACCTTGTTGGTGTTGGCGTAGATACTAATTACGCTTGGGGCATACGTTATTACCTTGATAACCGCGTTATTGCTTTCCTTGTTATCTCTGTTGTGCTTTCTACGCCGCTTTTCAAAAAGCTTAGCGAACGCTTTGGTAATACGGTGCCGTGGCAGCTGTGCCGTACCATAGGCATTCCTGTTCTCTTTTTGATTTCAGCTATGTTTGTTTTAAGCACCGATTACAGTCCGTTTATGTACGCACAATTCTAGGAGGGCATGATGAAAAAAACGTCAATTTGTAGTGCAATCATGCTTTTTCTCTTAGCGTTGTGCGTGGTGCTTCCCCTGGCTTTTACAAACACTTCCACACCGCTGTTTTTGGACTCCGACAATCGTAATGCCACAGAATTTCCAAGTCGCAGTGAAATTGCTCAAAAAACAGACGAGATTTTCAACGAAGAAGACGCTGGTGAAGAAGACAGCTTTCTTCATGATGCGCAGACATGGATTGACTACGTTACCTCTATAATAGATGGTTATATAGAAGATCGCATAGGCTTTAGAACGCAAGTAATGGCGGGTTATGCCTTAGGAAACGATGTAGCGTTTCATGTGATGACACACCCTGACTACGCCTACGGCGAAGATGGCTGGTTGTATCATTCCTACGATTTCTATGTTGCGCCCGATGATTACCTGGAATTGTATTCTAACTATGTGGTTATGCTTAGCAATTATTGCAAAGAGCGCGGCATTACGTTTTTGTATGTGAACACTCCCAGCAAAGAATTTGTATATGACGAGCATATTCCTTCATATGTTCCCACCAGAAAAGATGTGTTTGATGTTATTCAGCCAATCATTGATGATGGTGGGGTTGAATACCTTGACTTAACGGATTCGCTGCGAGAAGCAAAAGAAGAAGGTACTGAAGTCTTCCACCAATTCTATGACCCAGGGCACTTTAACACTCAGGGTGCCTTTATTGCCTCGAACGCAATTTTGGAGCGCTTGTCTGAAATGGGCGTAGATGTTGAACAGGCCGATTTATCGGATTACGATGTTACGGAAAATCACGTGTCCAACCTTCCTGCTTCAGTGTACCCTATAGACATGGATGTTGAAATTTATCAGCACAAACAAGATGGCACCCAGGCAGTTGACCAAACACAATATAAAGAAGACTTAGAGGTTAGCTCATATTCCACCGACGTTTGGAACTGGGAAAATGCATCGGTTGAAAGCGATGCTAACTTACTTATGTTCCAAGGCAGTTATTTTTGCTCGCAGGGAACTTCGCTCTACAATCAATTCCCGCATGCTGCTTTGGTACGCGCCTATATTAATGTATTGAATGCGGCTTATTACATTGATGTATTTCAGCCTAATGTTGTGGTGTTTGAGGCGGCAGATTATACGGTGCGTGATGGCTATTACGATGTGGAAGATCTTGAAGTTGCCGACCTTCCCCCTGTGCTCAGTGATACGTATGACCTAACATCGTTTACCACCGTTGAAGCGCCGGTTGCTACTGTTGGCTTTGACTCAAGCAAAGTTGTTGCGAACCTGTCTATTCCTTGTGATACTGAAAACATTCGCTATGCGTATGTGGTAAGCAATGGTGTTACATACGATTGTTTGGTGCGGGAAGATGATATCCACTGGGGAGTTGACACTTCGGCGCTTAGCGAAAGCCAGCAAGCGCAGGTTTATTGTGTTGGTGTGGATGGGCAGTTGCAAACGTATTCTCTTCGGATAGTTTCTGAAGAGGGTTAGGCGAGCGCGAGCGTGCGGGCGCATTAGTCCGCGGGCGCAATTTCTCCACATCTGCCCAGTTCGTAAAAATTTTTTCTTGCACTTCCCCAAAAATTCCCATATACTTTGCTGTTGCGTCTGAGCTGTTATGGATACACCCGGACGCGTGGAATGGCGGCGTCAATGCTTGCGCTCCTCATCAACGCAAGGGGGCAATCGACGTTCCACTGTTATAAGAAGGGTTCTCGGTGTGCGGTGAGGCGCGCGAGCGGGAATCCAAGAAACAGGGTTTGACGTGCGATTTTCGCAAACGCAACAATCTGAGCTAAGGCAGTGAGCGTGCGCGTGAGTTACCCGCAAACCTGTGAAAGGAAAAGTAAGAATGGGAATTAAGCAGTACAAGCCAACTTCCCCCGGACGTCGTTTCCAAACGGTCTCTGACTTTGCGGAAATTACAACGAACAAACCGGAGAAGTCTCTGCTTGCGCCCCTGCCCAAGAAGGCAGGTCGCAACAACAACGGCCGTGTTACCACGCGCCACCAGGGCGGCGGCAACAAGCGTCGTTACCGTATCATCGATTTCAAGCGCAACAAAGACGGAGTACCCGCAAAAGTTGCCACCATCGAGTACGACCCCAACCGCTCTGCACGTATCGCTTTGCTTCACTATGCAGATGGTGAGAAGCGCTACATCCTTCATCCGAAGGGTCTTAAAGTGGGCGACACCGTGATTTCCGGCGTTGATGCCGACATCAAACCAGGTAACGCTCTTCCTCTTTCCGCTATCCCCGTTGGTACGCTTATCCATGCTGTTGAACTTCAGCCGGGTAAGGGTGCTGCCATTGCTCGTTCAGCAGGCACCAGCATTCAGCTCATGGGTAAAGAAGGCAAGTATGCAATTCTTCGTATGCCTTCTTCCGAAATGCGCCGCGTGCTTTTGACCTGCCGTGCAACTATCGGCGAAGTAGGAAACGCAGAGCATGCCAACATTCACATTGGCAAAGCTGGTCGTAACCGCTGGTTGGGCATTCGTCCTACCGTTCGTGGTACCGTTATGAACCCTGTTGACCACCCCCATGGTGGTGGTGAAGGTAAGAACAAGTCTGCTGGTCGTCACCCTGTGACTCCGTGGGGCGTTCCTACCAAGGGTCATCGTACGCGTAACCCGAAGAAGGCTTCTAACCGCCTGATTATTCGTCGTCGTAAGAAGTAACGGGATATTGAAAGGAGAAACCAATGAGTAGAAGTTTGAAAAAAGGTCCTTTCGTTGATACCCGTCTTCTTGGTCGTATTGAGGCCATGAACGAATCAGGCGAAAAGGACGTCGTAAAAACCTGGTCGCGCTCAAGCACCATCTTCCCTGAAATGGTTGGTCATACCATTGCAGTGCACGATGGCCGCAAGCATGTGCCGGTGTACATTACCGAATCTATGGTTGGCCACAAGCTGGGCGAATTCGCTCCAACCCGTACCTTTAGAGGTCACGCGGCCGACAAGAAGAAGCGATAGGAGGGGTGAAGAATGGAAGCTAAAGCACAAGCACGCTATGTTCGCGTATCCCCCCGTAAGGCTCGCATTGTGGTTGATTTAGTGCGCGGTAAGTCGGTGGAAAAGGCTCGTGAGATTCTTATGTTCACCAACCGTGCAATTGCTGAAGACGTGTTATGCGTGTTGAACTCTGCTGTTTCCAATGCAGAAAATCAGCATCACGTTCGCGCAGAGCAATTGTTTGTTAAAACCGCATTTGTGGACGAAGGCCCAACCTTGAAGCGTATTCGTCCGCGCGCTAAGGGCTCGGCAGCTCGCATTCGCAAGCGCACCAGCCATATCACCATCATCGTTGCAACTCGAGAGGAGGCATAATCCATGGGTCAGAAGGTATCCCCTACCGGTTTCCGTTTGGGCATCACCGAAGACTGGCGCAGCCGTTGGTATGCCGGTAAGAATTATGCCACGCTATTGGATAATGACCTGGCTATTCGCAAGTTTTTGGAAAAGCGTCTCGCTCGTGCCGCTGTGGCAAAGATTGAGATCGAGCGCGCCGGTGACAAGGTGAAAGTTATTATCACCACCGCCCGTCCTGCCGTGGTTATTGGTAAGAAGGGTTCCGAAATTGAGCAGCTCCGCAAGGAACTCGCTGAATTTGTAGACGGTAAAATTTCCGTTGAAGTTGTTGAAGTTAAGCGCCCTGAGCTTGACGCAAACCTGGTTGCTCAGTCTGTAGCTGAACAGCTGGAAGGCCGCGTTGCTTTCCGTCGCGCTATGCGTAAGGCAGTTCAATCTGCACGCAAGAGCGGCGCTAAGGGCATTCGTATTCAGTGCTCTGGTCGTTTGGGTGGCGCTGAGATGAGTCGCAGGGAGTGGGTATGCGAGGGTCGTGTTCCTCGTCACACGCTTCGTGCAAAGATTGACTTCGGTTTTGCAACCGCTGTTACTACCTATGGTTCCATTGGTGTTCAGGTTTGGATTTATCAAGGCGATAAATTGCCAGGACAAAAGGCTCCCAACCCTGCACTTGAAGGTGGAGCACATCCCAGCCGTCCGCGCCGCGATCGTGGTGAGAGGAGGGCTAAGTAATGCTGGTACCTAAGCGTGTAAAGCACCGCAAGGTGCAGCGTGGTTCCATGAAGGGCCATGCAAAAGGCGGTACTCGTTTGAATCATGGTAGTTGGGGTATCCAGGCTCTTGAAGCTGCATGGATTACCAACCGTCAGATTGAGGCTGCTCGTATTGCAATGACGCGTTACATGAAGCGTGGCGGTCACGTATGGATCACCATCTTCCCTGATAAGCCCATTACTCAAAAGCCTGCTGAAACTCGTATGGGTTCTGGTAAGGGTAACCCCGAGAAATGGGTAGCCGTGGTTAAGCCCGGCCGCATTATGTTCGAAGTAGACGGTGTTGAAGAAGACGTTGCTCGTGAAGCTCTTCGCTTGGCTATCAACAAATTGCCTATCAAGGCAAAGATCGTCTCTCGTGAAGAAGGGCAGGAATAAACATGAAGGCTGCTGAAATCCGTGAACTTTCCGCCGAAGACTTGGCGGCAAAGCTAAAGGAAGCGCGTGCTGAATTGTTCAATCTGCGCTTCCAAATGGCAACGAGCCAGCTGGACAACACGGCTCGTGTCAAGCAAGTTAAAAAAGACATTGCTCGCATCCAAACTGAGATGCGCGCCCGTGAAATTAGCGCTTAAAGGAAAGGTGTGATTGCAAATGAGTGAACAACGCAATTCCCGTAAAATGCGCCAGGGCGTCGTCGTCAGCGCAAGCAACGATAAGACCATCGTCGTGAAGATTACCGAGCGCAAGCCTCATCCTATCTACAAAAAGATGATGACCAGCACCAAAAAGCTCCACGCTCATGACGAGCTGAATGAAGCCGGCGTAGGCGATACCGTTCAGCTTATGGAGACTCGTCCGCTGTCGAAGATGAAGCGTTGGCGTTTAGTGAAAATTGTTGAGAAGGCCAAATAGTTTTTGCGCCTGCGCATGAACTAGTGATTGAGAAAGTAGGTTTGAATAATGATTCAGATGCAAACCATGCTCACCGTGGCCGACAACTCAGGCGCTCGCCGTGTACGCTGCATCAAAGTCATTGGCGGTTCAAAGCGTCGTTACGCCGGTCTTGGCGACGTAATTATCTGCGCTGTGCAGGAAGCACAGCCTAATGGCAACATCAAAAAGGGCGATGTTGTTCGTTGTGTAGTTGTTCGTACGAAGAAAGAAGTTCGCCGTGCGGATGGCTCCTACATTAAGTTTGACCAAAATGCCTGCGTGGTAATTGGTGCAGACGGTGCTCCTAAGGGCACGCGTATTTTTGGTCCTGTAGCTCGTGAGCTGCGCGACAAGAAGTACATGAAAATTGTGTCTCTGGCTCCGGAAACCCTGTAAGGAGGATAGAGAATGAAAATGCACGTTAAAAAAGGCGATATGGTGAAAATCATTGCGGGCAAGGATAAAGGTAAAGAAGGCAAAATTCTTCGCGCTTATCCTCAAACTCAACGCGTTGTTGTTGAGGGTGCCAACATGATGAAAAAGGCTATGCGCCCCACTCAGCAAAACCCGCAAGGTGGCATTTCCACCGTTGAGGCTGCGCTGCATGTATCAAACGTTATGCTTATTTGCCCGAACTGCAAAGCAGCTACGCGTGTAAGCCGCAAGCGTGAAGAGGGCAAACGCGGATACATTCGTGTATGCAAAAAATGCGGAAAAGATTTTGAGTAAGTTTGTAAAGGCAAAGCTTTTGCGAACTTGCGCCTAAGAAATCACGTTTTGCATTGTTAGGTAAGTATTATGACCCCGTGAGGAAACTCACGGGGACGCAGGGTCGGAAATCCTGTGTTCAAATCATCGAAAGGAATTAAACCATGGCTCCTCGTTTGAAGGAAAAGTATCAAAACGAAATTGCCCCTAAGCTTATTGAAGAGCTGGGCTTGAAAAACCCCATGTTGTGCCCTCGTTTGGACAAAATTGTGGTTAACATGGGCGTTGGCGCTGCTTCAAGTGATTCCAAGTTGCTTGATGCCGCTATGAACGATCTTCGCGTTATCACTGGTCAGCAGCCGTGCGTGACCCGTGCTCGCAAATCTATTGCAGGCTTCCACATTCGTGAAGGGCAGGCAATTGGTTGCAAAGTAACGCTTCGCGGTGATCGTATGTGGGAATTCTTGGATCGCTTGCTGTCCATTGCGCTTCCGCGTGTTCGCGACTTCCGCGGTATTTCCAAGAAAAGCTTTGATGGCTGTGGAAACTATTCTTTAGGCGTTACCGAGCAGCTTATCTTCCCTGAAATTGATTACGACAAAATTGACCGTACGCGTGGTATGGACATCACCTTCGTAACCACTACTCAGGATAATGCTCAGGCTTTAGCGTTGTTCACCGCTTTGGGATTCCCTTTTAAGAACAACTAGAGCTATAATAGAGCGCTTGAACTTTAGAACTTATGCCCGCCAAAAGGGCGGGCTAAGGATACAAGAAAGAAGGAATGAATGGCTAAGAAATCGATGATCGCCAAGGCGAAGCGCGAGCCGAAGTTCTCTACGCGTCAGCATAACCGCTGCACACGTTGCGGACGTCCTCGTTCTTACTATCGCAAGTTCGGCCTGTGCCGTGTTTGCTTGCGTGAACTTGCCAATAAAGGCGAACTGCCCGGCGTAACCAAGGCTTCCTGGTAATCGGAACGATTCCCCAATTACGCACGGTGTATCTCTCGAGTAGGCGAAGGCGTTACGGGCGCCAACGAACCGCCGGCGAGATTCATCACGAACCAAAGGAGAAAAACAAATGGCACTGACCGACCCCATTGCAGATATGCTTACGCGTGTGCGTAATGCTAATTCTGCTGGCAAGCAGACGGTTTCCATGCCGTCAAGCAAAAAGCTTGTCGAGATCGCTCGCATTATGGCTGAAGAAGGCTACGTTGCGGGCTATGAGGTTATCCCAGGCGAGCCTCGTGCAACGCTTGAGATTACCCTTAAGTACAACAAAAAATCCAAAACCATTCGCGGCATTAAGCGCATTTCTAAGCCGGGCTTGCGTATTTACGCTGGCAAGGATGAACTGCCTCGCGTTTTAGGTGGTTTGGGCACGGCAATTATTTCAACAAGCGAAGGTGTAATGGCCGATCGCGATGCTCGTATTAAGGGCATTGGCGGCGAAGTCATTGCATACATTTGGTAGGAAAGGGAAGGGATAAGATATGTCACGTATCGGTAAGATGCCCATCACCGTTCCTGCTGGTGTTGAGGTTAGCATTGATGGTGCAACAGTTACGGTGAAAGGTCCTAAAGGCGAACTCACCCGCACGTTTGCAGATATGCTTACCATTAAGTTGGATGGTGGCGTGCTTACGGTAGAGCGTCCCGATGATTCTCGTGAAGCAAAAAGCCTTCACGGTTTAACACGCACCCTTTTGTCAAACATGGTAGAAGGCGTTAGCACAGGCTTCTCAAAGAAGTTGCAACTGGTTGGCGTTGGTTATCGTGCTGCGAAAAAGGGCAATGACCTTGAAATGCAGCTGGGCTTTTCTCACCCGGTATTGGTTGAGTGCCCCGAAGGTATTTCTTTTGAGTGCCCCTCACAAACCGAAATTGTGGTTAACGGCATTAGTAAAGAAAAAGTTGGCCAGGTTGCTGCTGACATCCGTAAATGGCGCAAGCCTGAGCCTTACAAAGGTAAGGGTATTCGCTACGAAGGCGAGAATGTACGTCGCAAGGCCGGCAAAGCTGGCAAGGACTAAGGCGCATAACGGTATCTGATTGAAGGGATTATTATGAATAAACTTCAGAAAAAACAAGCCGGTTTGCGTCGCCGCCATCGTCGTGTTCGCGGCAAGGTATCCGGCACGGCTGCTCGTCCTCGTTTGTGTGTGACACGCAGCAATTCGAACATCTATGTTCAATTTGTCGATGACTCCCAAAATAAAACGCTTCTAGGCGTTTCCACTTTGGGCGCTGATTTCAAAGCAACCGGTAAAAGCGGTGCTAATGTTGAAGGCGCAAAGGAATTCGGCGCAATTGTAGGTAAGAAAGCTATCGAAGCGGGCATCACCACTATTGTGTTTGACCGCGGTGGCAACCTGTATCACGGACGCGTAAAGGCTTTGGCCGAGGGTGCCCGCGAAGCAGGCTTGGTATTCTAAGGAGAGAAGGAAGCTATGGCTCGCAATAATAAGCAAGAAAATGCCGGGGCTCCCGAGCTCCAAGAGCGCGTTGTATACATCAACCGCGTTTCTAAGACCGTAAAAGGCGGTCGTCGTATGGCCTTTACTGCATTGGTTGTTGTAGGCGATGCAAATGGTCATGTTGGCGTTGGTATGGGCAAATCTGCTGAAGTTCCCAACGCTATTAAGAAGGGCGTAGAAGACGCAAAGAAAAACATGTTTGAGGTTGCTTTGACTCCCGAGCACACCTTGCCGCATGAGGTTATTGGCGAATACGGCGCTGGCCGCGTTTTGCTGAAGCCTGCATTGCCTGGTACTGGTGTTATGGCTGGCGGCCCTGTTCGTGCCGTTATGGAGCTTGCTGGTGTTACTAACTGCATTACGAAATCTTTGGGCACCGACAACTGCCTGAACATTGTGAAAGCAGCTGCCGAAGGCTTAAAGCTTATGGAAACTCCGCAAGAAGTTGCTGATCGTCGTGGTGTGTCGGTTGCAAAGATCTTTGGCACCAAGGAGGCATAATCATGGCAGACAAAACACTTCGCATTACGCAAATTAAAAGCACCATTGGTCACCCTAAAGACCAAGAAAAAACACTGAAAGCTTTAGGCTTGGGTCGCATTGGCAAAACTATCGACCAAGTTGACAATGAAAGCATTCGTGGCATGATTTTTAAAGTGAAGCACTTAGTAAAGGTTGAAGAGATTTAATTTTAACCAAGCAAAATTAGTGCTGAGCAAATATTCTCATTGATGTATAATGCGTTGCATGTGTGTTTTTGCGTGCAACGCATGTGCATACCTAAAGGAAGTTAGCTGGCGGCGAGCTGTCAGCGCGAATGCAAAAAAGGCATTCGAAAAGCGAAAAGGAGATTTTCAACATGGAATTAAAAGATTTACGTCCCGCCGAAGGTTCTAGGCATTCCCGTAAGCGCGTTGGTCGCGGTAACGGTTCTGGTTACGGCAAAACTGCTGGTCGTGGTTTGAACGGTCAGAAGTCACGTGCTGGTGGCGGCAAGAGCAACGGTTTTGAAGGCGGCCAAACTCCTTTGGCGCGTCGTCTTCCAAAGCTCCCTGGTTTTACCAACATCAATCGTGTTGAGTATGTGCCGGTAAACGTTTCTCGCCTGGAAGCAAAGTTTGAAGCGGGTGCTGTGGTAGACGGAGCAAGCTTAAAGGCTGCTGGCATTATTAAGCACGAAGACGCATTGGTAAAAGTTTTAGGCGATGGTGAAATCACCAAAGCTTTAACGGTAAAGGTTGATAAGGTTTCTGCTTCAGCTAAGGCAAAAATCGAAGCAGCTGGAGGAAAGGTTGAATTACCTTGCTAAGCTCGATTGTCGACGCATTTAAGGTACCGGCGCTGCGTAAGAAAATTCTTTTTACGCTTGCCATCCTTGCGTTATACCGATTTGGTTCTTATGTACCCGTTCCGGGTATTCCGTTTCATGAGTTCGCCGTATCTTTTGAGGATTCCGGTGTTTCCATGGCAATGCTTGACCTGTTCACCGGTGGTGCGTTGTCTAACTTCTCGGTGTTCTCATTAGGTATTATGCCCTACATCACGGCATCAATTATTATGCAACTTATGCAAACCGTAATTCCTGCTGTTGGCAATTGGGCACGCGAAGGAGAAACGGGTCGCAAAAAGATTACGCAAGTTACCCGTTATCTTACCCTTGGACTTGGCTTGATTAATGCCATTGGTTACTTGCTTCTCTTTAAATCGGCTTCTTACGGCGTAACGTTTAGTGAAAGCGTTCCTGGCTTACTTTCCGATTTCTTGGTAGTGTTTACGTTGGTTGCAGGCACCGCATTCATTATGTGGATGGGCGAGCTTATTACCCAACGTGGCGTGGGCAACGGTATGTCTCTCATCATCTTTGTGAGCATTGTTTCCCGCGTTCCTTCTGCTATCTTCTCATCGGTAAGCACAAATTCTGAGCCGGGTATGGGCATTGCGGTAACTATTCTTACCCTTGCTATTATCTTGGTTATTATTCCGCTTATTATTTACGTTGAGCGTGCTCAACGCCGTATTCCGGTTAAGTATGCAAGCCGTGTTGCTGGTCGTAAGATGATGGGTGGCCAGTCCACCTACATTCCTTTGAAGGTGAACTCCGCAGGCGTTATTCCTATCATCTTTGCAAGCTGCATTTTGTACTTCCCGGCTCAACTTGCTGCTTTGTTTAATGTTGGCTGGTTAACGGCATTCTCTGATGCTATTTCTACCGGCTGGATTAACTGGATTCTTACCATTTTGCTTATTGTGTTCTTTGCGTACTTCTACACCAGCATGGTGTTTAATCCTGAAGACACCGCAAGCAACATTCAAAAGCAAGGCGGCTTTATTCCGGGTATTCGCCCTGGTAGAAACACCGTTGATTACATTCGTAACGTTATTCGCCATATTACGTTGCCAGGCGGCGTGTTCATTGCAGCAATTGCAGTTGTGCCAACCATTATTTTCTTCTTCACGGGAAATGAATTGGTGCAGGCGTTTGGCGGAACTTCCATTCTGATTATGATTGGCGTTGCGTTGGATACTATGTCAAAAGTAGACTCCCAGCTGCGCGAATATAATTACGATGGGTTCTTTAAGTAAGGAAGAGATATAAAGTATGAATATTGTTCTTCTTGGCGCCCCTGGTGCCGGTAAGGGTACGCAGGCAGCTTTTCTTGTTGAAGAATTTGGCATTGCGCACATTTCCACCGGAGACATTCTTCGTGCTGCCGTAAAAGATCAAACAGAGCTGGGACTTAAGGCAAAAGGCTACATGGATGCTGGCGACCTTGTTCCCGACGACTTGATTATTGATCTTATGCGCGAGCGTTTCCAGCAGCCCGATACGGAAAAAGGCGTTATTTTGGATGGCTTCCCGCGCACCACAACACAAGCGGTTGCTCTGGATGCCATGATGGCTGATTTGAATCGTCCGCTTGATGCGGCGTTGCTTATTGATGTAGAGCCTGAAGTGATTATCAATCGCTTATGCTCACGTCGTATGTGTAAGGAATGCGGTCATATTGGAACCGTTGCCGATGCGGCTTGTCCTAAGTGTGGCGGCGAAATGTATCAGCGCGACGATGATAACGAAGCAACAGTTCGTAATCGTTTAGACGTATATGCAACTTCAACGGCTCCGCTGGTTGATTACTATCGTGGCTGCGACAAGCTGGTAAGCATCAATGGCGACCGTGACCCGAAAGAGGTTTATACGGATGTAAAGGCGCAGTTAGGTTTGTAGTTCGCGCTTTTCTTAGATTCGGTTATGGCAAAGCGACCCTCCATGCGAGGGTCGCTTTTTTGCTTTACGAACGGTTTTGTAATTGTGCTTACTCTGTGATGAGAGTTGGTGTGAAAGTGCCGCTGAGGTTCGCAATAGGGCAGATGGGGTAAACCTTGAGCCAAAACAAGCAACAGCACGGTATTATTATCGCGAGAGAGGCGCACCTACCCGTGCACTAATACGCGAAAGCACTTTTTTCGCAAGACTCACATTTCTTGCTGCTTTTGCAAATTGCTTTAAGCAAGAAGCGAAGCAGATGCTGTGACGCAACACCCCTATCTGAAGGAGAGTAAGTATGGCAAGAGAACTCAAGTCTATGGACGGCAACAACGCAGCGGCCTATGTTTCCTATGCGTTTACCGAGGTTGCCGGAATTTATCCCATTACGCCTTCAAGCCCTATGGCCGACTACGTTGATCAATGGGCTGCTCAAGGTAAGAAAAACATCTTTGGCACCACCGTTAAAGTGTGCGAGATGCAATCGGAAGGCGGCGCAGCTGGTGCTGTTCATGGCTCGCTTACCGCAGGAGCGCTAACCACCACCTACACTGCTTCTCAGGGCTTGTTGCTCATGATTCCTAACATGTACAAAATTGCCGCTGAACAGCTTCCTTGCGTATTCCATGTAAGTGCGCGTACCGTGGCAACACAATCACTGAACATCTTTGGTGACCACTCCGATGTTATGGCGTGCCGCCAAACAGGCTTTGCCATGCTTGCCGAAGGTAACGTGCAAGAAGTTATGGACTTATCGGCCGTTGCTCACCTGGCTGCAATTAAAGGGCGCATGCCATTCTTGAACTTCTTCGACGGTTTTCGCACCTCGCATGAAATTCAAAAAATTGCGCTGTGGGATTACGAAGATCTTAAAGACTTATGCGATATGGATGCTGTTCGCGCATTCCGTGCTCACTGCTTGAACCCCGAGCATCCGGCAGCGCGCGGTGCGCATGAAAACGGCGACGTGTTCTTCCAGCATCGCGAGGCATGCAATACTCATTATCAGGAAATGCCGCAGATTGTTGAAGATTGCATGCATGCGGTTAACGAAAAACTGGGCACCAACTATCAATTGTTCAACTACTATGGCGCCCCCGATGCCGACCGCGTGATTGTTGCTATGGGTTCTATCTGCGATGTTGCAGAAGAAGTGATTGATTACCTGAACGCTCATGGCGAAAAGGTGGGCTTGATTAAAGTTCGTCTGTACCGCCCGTTTGCTTCTGCCAAATTTGTGGAAGCAATTCCTGCAACCTGCAAAAAGCTTGCAGTTCTTGACCGCACGAAAGAGCCTGGTTCAGTAGGTGAACCGCTCTTCCAAGATGTAGTGAACGCTTTGTACAGCCAAGGAAAGACCAACCTTGTGGTAACTGGTGGTCGCTACGGTTTGGGTTCAAAAGACACCCCGCCTTCAAGTGTTTTTGCGGTGTACAAAGAGCTTGAAAAAGAAGACCCCAAGCCGCATTTCACCATTGGTATTGTGGATGACGTAACGAACTTAAGCCTTCCCGAAGATAAAGATTGCCCGAATACGGCAGCTCCTGGAACCATTGAATGCAAGTTCTGGGGTCTTGGCGGCGACGGCACCGTTGGCGCAAACAAGAACTCCATTAAGATTATTGGGGATCACACCGATAAATACATTCAAGCGTATTTCCAGTATGACTCCAAGAAAACGGGCGGCGTAACTATTAGCCACCTGCGTTTTGGCGATGCTCCTATTCGCAGCCCCTACTACATTAACAAGGCCGACTTTGTGGCATGTCACAACCCCTCGTATGTGGAAAAAGGCTTCCGCATGGTGAACGACGTTAAGCCCGGCGGCGTGTTCATGATTAACTGCCAATGGAACGCGCAAGAGCTTGAAAAGCATTTAAACGCCGAAGCAAAGCGCTACATTGCTCAAAATAACATCCAGCTCTACCTGATTAACGCCATTGACCTGGCGGCGAAAGTGGGTATGGGTAAACGTACGAACACCATTTTGCAATCGGCATTCTTTGCGTTGGCCGGCGTTTTGCCTCAGGAGGTTGCCATTGCTTACATGAAAGACGCTGCCACAAAGTCGTACATCAAGAAAGGCCAAGACGTTGTAGATTGCAATCACAAGGCCATCGATGCTGGTGCAAGCGCTTTTGTGAAAGTGGAAGTTCCTGAATCATGGGCGAATGCGCAAGATGAGCCGGTAGAAAATACGTTGAGCGGCAACCCCGCATTGGTGAAGATGGTCTCTGAGATTATGGAGCCCATTGCGCGCATGGATGGCGACCGTTTGCCTGTTTCTGTATTTGCCGATCGCGCCGATGGTCAATTTGAGCTGGGCGCTGCAGCGCACGAAAAGCGCGGCGTGGCGGTAAGCGTTCCGCAGTGGCATGCCGACAAATGCGCGCAATGCAACAGCTGCGCTTTTGTGTGCCCGCATGCAACGCTTCGCCCCTTTGCTCTTTCCGGGGAAGAAGCTGCGGCTGCACCCGAGAAAACGCGTCTTATTCCCTTCAAGGCAGGCAAAGGGAAAGGGAAATATTTGTACACATTGGCAATTTCTCCTTTGGATTGTATGGGATGCGGCGTTTGTATTGGGCAATGCCCCTCGGAAGCACTGGTTATGGTTCCTGCAGAAACACAGAAAGACCAGCAGGCAGTGTTTGATTATTGCGTAGCGCACGTTGCCGAAAAGCCCGAGGTAACCGATTTCACCTTGAAGGGCTCGCAGTTCAAGCAGCCGTTGCTTGAGTTCTCGGGCAGCTGTGCTGGTTGTGCAGAAACTTCATATGCACGCCTGGTTACCCAGCTCTTTGGTGACCGCATGTTTATTGCTAATGCTACGGGCTGCTCTTCTATCTGGGGTAATCCGGCGGCAACTTCGCCTTATACGGTAAATGCTCAAGGGCGCGGCCCCGCATGGTGCAACTCCCTTTTTGAAGACAACGCCGAATTTGGTATGGGCATGATGCTTGGTTATAACGCAGTGCGCGAAAAGCTTGTTGCTCATACCAACGTTATTTTGGGAAGCGAAAAGCACAACGCGGAAACAAAAGCCGCAGCTCAGGCATGGCTTGACGCAAAAGACAACGCACAAGAAAGCCAGGTGGCAGCTCAGGCCTACATTGCCCAGCTGGAACGCGCACATGAAGAGCTTGGTTGTTCGCAGGCAGCTGCAATCCTTGAAAACAAAGAGTTCTTAACCAAGAAATCGTTCTGGATTTTTGGCGGCGACGGCTGGGCATACGATATTGGAT